>WJLO01000057.1 GCA_014728425.1 Minisyncoccota bacterium
CTAAAACAAAAATAAACTATTAAAAAACGCTTCATAATAGATCATTTTTACAGAAAAAAAACTTATTGTCAATTTTGGAAACGATTAAGCAATTGATGAAAAACTTTTTTTAACTTTAAGTAAACAGGCCAAAGTTTAAAATATTTAGAATCCTTTAGTTTTTGTAATTCCTCTGCTAAATCAGCTTTGTTAACTTTAACATTATATAAGGTTTTGTTAAGAGAATTAATCAACTTGTCTTGTTGGCTTAATCTTTCAGAAGCTTTTTGAAGCTCTTGCAATAATTGTTTTTTATTTAATTGAGCTGGGTTTTGAGGAATTGTTAGATTTTGTTGGCACCAGGTTTCAGCTGTTAAATCCCACTCTATTTTACGACCTATTAATTGGAAAAGCTTTTCCAAGTCTGGCTTGAGGTTTTTCATTAAATAATCAAAAACATCCGACTGAAATTTTAAATCATTTTTTTGAAAAAAATCTCGATAATAAGATCGGTTACGATAGTCGCTTAAATCAAATTTAACACTAGGCTTAAGTTTTAAAAATTTAATAATTTCATTTAAAAACTGCTGAGGATGGTCTTTAAAATCTTCATAAACCATTACCTTAATCTGCTTACGAGGAAATACCTTTAAGTAGTGACTAAGCTGGTAGTAATATTGACTGAAGTATAATAAATGAGGTTTGGTTTTTACTTTAGTGTTAAGATCAACCATCTGCCGGCGACCAAAGTATTCATCCATACTCAGATCATGCAAATAATTAGAAACCAGCCTGTCTAAAGGATTACGCACAAAATAAATAAGCTTCATATTTGGATTTACGCGATAAATATTTTTTGGCAAATCCGTATCAATAAAAGGAGCATGAGTATAATAAGGACAACTATCGCCAAAAACTTTTTCTCCTTGATAACCGTCTAGAGCTAGCTTGAGAATCTGATTATTATTTAAATTACGTCTTTTTGTTCGACTACTAGCATTATAAAAATCCGGCTCTGTTTCTCGACCAGCACCAACTTTGGGAGAATCTTCTAAAAACAAGTTAGTTTCTTTTTGTAAAGTAGTAAAAATATCTGGATGTTGTCGTAAAATATGATGAATGCTAGACGTAGCTGTTTTTTGTGCTCCAATAATTAAAAAGTCAAAATTTCTTTTTACTAATTTTAACTCTTTAAAATTAAAACAAAGACCATTATAAATATAGCAATAACTAGAACTTAAAATCGGGCTTCTTTTAATAAACTGGTTCATGGTTGTTAAGTTGTTTCATAATAATCAAAATATTAAACTGATAAATTATTTTAACACTTAAAATTTAATGATGAAAAAACCTCTTGTGGCATCAACAGCAGTTCAACTAGGTTTTCAACCTAAAGTGGTTTTTGCTGCAGTTGAACAGGCCATGCAGCTAGCTAATTGGCAAAAATATGTTAAGGGCAAAAACATCGTCCTTAAAGTTAATGCCGTCTGGGATAAAATCTATCCAAGTTGTGTTACCACCCCCATGGTTATAGAAGGAGTGATTTTAGTCTTAAAAAAAAATTTAAAAAAAAGCAAATTAACCATTGTTGACACTAATACTCCAGGAATGATGAATGCAACTGATGCTTTTAAACAACTAGGTATTCAAGCTTTGGCAGATAGATATCATATTAAAACCGTTAATTTAAGCAACACTGATTTTAAACAGGTTAATTTAAACGGGCAAGTTTTAAAAAAAATGAAAATTAGTAAAGTTTTATTAAAAGCAGATAGTATTATTACTTTACCTGTTTTAAAAACTCACGTATTATCTACAGTTACTTTAAGTTTAAAAAATCAATGGGGCTGCATCCATGATTTAAGACATCAGCACCATTTGCATTTAAGAGAAGCTATTGCTGATGTTAATAAATATTTTGCTGCTAAAATTCGTTTTGCCGTCCTTGATGCTCTTTGGGGAATGGAGGGTAAAGGACCTAAAAACGGCCATCCTTTAGAAGTTGGCCATGTTTTTGCCAGTCATGATAAAGTAGCTTTAGATAGTTTTGCTGCTAAAACAATGGGCTTCAATCCTCAAAAAATTCCCCATATTGTCAATGCTGCTAAAAACAACCTAGGTCAAATGAGTTATCGATTAATTGGAGATCAACCGCCACAGTTTCAATTTGTTAAGCCGCAAAGCTTTCATTTGGCCTTTGAAGTTGAGTTGTTTTTGAGAAAGTTGGGCAAAGGTTGTCAAAAAATTTTTTTCCAAGGACCAGTTTTTTACTTTATGCGTTTAGCTGCTAAGATTTATAATGATCTTTGGTATTATTTGATTGGCCAACACAAAGCTGCAGTTGCTTTTAAAACTCGTTTTGGCCAAATGTGGACTAAGTATCTTGATTAGTAAACATGAATTATGCAGAACCAGTAATTAAAAGCTGTGTTTTTTTGCAAAAATTAACATCAGTGCCAAAATCAAGGCACCTGATAAATCACTACTTGATGATCTTCATAAATTGATTGAAAACCTAGTTGCTTTAAAGTCTGCATTAAGGGCTGAATTTCTTCACTAAAAAGAGCAAATTTATTGAGTTTTAAATAGCTAAGGTTTAACTCCTTAATCAAGGTAAAAGCATCTCTGCTAGTTAAATCATCATCTAGTTGTTTTTTAATTTGTTGATATCGTAGTGGCTCATAGCCAGAAAAACCACTCAACACTTGGCAATCATGCTGAGTAGATGTTAATAAAATATTGGTCTTATATTGTAAATCTTTAATCAAGTTAGCATCCTGGCTGCGATAAACAAAAGGATATTCTAAAATAGCAGCTTTTTTTTCTGAGCATAATTGAGTTTTAAGATATTGGTCAGCTGGGTGCCACCAGGTTTTAGCTACTGCTGGCAAGGGTTGGGGAAAAAATTCAACAACTGTGATTATTATTAACAATATAGCTATTAAAAGCCGCTGAACTCGATCTTGCAATTGATTTAATAATCGAGCTATTGCTAAACCAAGTGTTAAAGTTGTTCCCAAGCAAACTAAAAAGTACCATCTACCTAAGGCTCGCAAAGCACTGCTTAAAGGCAAATATTTTAATAAAAACAAATAAGGCAAGGGGAGATGTACATAAGCGCCATTAACATTTAATCTGGGTCCTAGGGAAAATATAAAACCAGTAATTAGCAACAAGATTATAAAAAAGGTTTTTTTATTAAAAGTTAAAAAGATTTTAATATTTTGTTTTGTTGGTTTAATTTTTAAGAAAAAATAAATTAATAACAAGCTGGGCAAAAATCCAATAAACACTGCTCTTTCACCAATAACATGATGGTTGTAATTATTCCATTTTTTTACTAAAGCGTGTTGATAAAGCAATGAGTTTTGACTTTTATCAGTAAATAAGTAGTCAGTTAAATGAGCAGAGTACAAAATATATTCACTTAATTCTCTATTACCACTATAAGTTTTTTGAGCAGCTAAATAACCATAAATAGAGATCGCAGCTATTATTAAAAAAGCAGATAAAATTATTGCTAATCTTTGCAAAACTTTTTGCCAATTTTTTGTTAAGGTTAAATCAGCAATGAGGTAAAGCCCAATAACGACCAGGTTCATTATTCCTAAATACATGGTGGTAGTAAACTGCAAACCAGCTAGCATGCCAGCAAAAACAGCATGTCTTGTTTTTTGAGTAGCATCCATTTGCAATAAAGCATGTAAAGAAAGCATTAAAGGCCAACTAGTAATCATGTGAATATGTCCTAATTGACTAATAAAATAAGGACTAAAGCTAAAATAAAAAGCAGCAATTAGCGCTGCCCAAGTATTTTTTGCTAATGATTTAATCAAAACATAACTACTGACATAAACTAATAAATGATTAATGATCAGCCAAAAATTAAGCAAAGCAATTGGATTATCTACAACATAGCTGATTGGCAATAATAACAACGATGGGAAGAACAAATGCTCAGCAAAAGATAGAGAATATTTGAATGAATACATAGCGCTAGTGTCATAGAGACTTTGCAGGTTCAAGTTTTTAAAATGGCCTAAATTATTTTCAATAATCCAAATTGTGTATAATGAATCATTCCAGTCATATAAACTATTATCAAAGTTTAAAAGAGTGTTTTTCCAAAAAAACAAGATTAAAGCTAATGATAAAATGAATACTACCAATTGATTTTTTTTCATAAGCTTTATGTTATGCTAATTATGCTAACTTTAATAAAATTTATATCATAAGTTTAATAATTAATCAGCATGATTAAAACCACTTGGTTGAAAAAAAAATTTCCATCTTGGCTAATTGTTAGTAGTGTTTTTACCTTACAATTAGTTGTTTTTCGTTCTTTAGTTCTTAATC
>WJLO01000058.1 GCA_014728425.1 Minisyncoccota bacterium
GAAGTGATTAGAGAAGGTCAAGTGTGGAGTCCTAAAACTCGCGGTCATGTTATATTGTTTTTTGTTGACGACCCTGATGATGAGATTCCTTTAGGTCCAATTGACTTGAGTTTGGAAGCCAGAGAGAATAGTAAAACTTAGTTTAGTAGTTAGTAATTAAGAAGCGATTATAGTTTTTATTTATGTCAAAATCAGAAAAGCCAGCGCTAAATAATCAGATTACTCAAGAAGGTGAAAATCCACCAGTAGAGAAACTAACAGGGTCTGAAATAGAAGAACAAATTAGCAACTTAAATACTGTTGCTGCTGCTTTGATTTGGTTGAAACAAGTTGGTCCCAAAGCTACAGCCCAATTTTTAGAGCAGGCTCTAAAGCAGGAAAAACGAGGCCTGGCCACTTCTACTGCTCGCTCTTCTCTTCTTCGTTGGTTTGAAGTATTTGTTAAAGGGTTCGTAGATGCTAACTTGAGGCAGAAAAAATTCGTTGAACAAGTAAAAGCTGGAGTTGCCGAACTACATGGTGATGTTGAGCAAGAGACTGGATTGAAGCCTCCTAAAGCTACTACTGCTGGATTTAATGTTTTTGTTCGTTCTTTGGACTAATTATCAACGAGTTCGATAGAATAGATATTCAACTTAGTATGACATAGTTGCGATTTTAGTAAAATTATGATCAAGACCAATCTTATGATTGGCTCGCGCTACCCTGTAGATCGAGACCAGCTAAAACAAAAAGTTACTGAAGTGTTGCAAGCACATCAGCTTAACAATGCTCAAGTTGATGTCTCAATTGTGGGCAAACGTAAAATCAAACAGCTTAATGAGCAGCAGCTCAATCATCAAGGAGTGACTGATGTGTTGTCTTTTCCTCAACACCAAAAAAAGAATCAAATTAATCACTTTCCAGTTCCTAAAGGAGAGCCACCTCACTTAGGAGACATTGTGATTTGTTATCCAGTAGCTGTACAAGCAGCAAAACGGTATGGGAAAATGGTTGATGATCAGTTATGCTTTTATATAGAACATGGCTTAATGCATTTATTAGGCTATCATCATGATTAAACTTGGTTAAAAATAAATATATGTCTTGGTATCGTCAATATCGCCCTACTCAAGTTAAAGGCCTGCATTTAAAAACAGTGCGCCAGGCTTTGCAACAAATGATGAAAACTGGCAAAATTCCTCAAGCCTTGTTGTTTGCTGGTCCCAGAGGCACTGGTAAGACTTCTTCAGCTCGTATTTTAGGAGCCTTGCTAAATGATCCTCAAAATCAGGCTTTAGTTGATCATCTTTACTTTGCTCAAAAAAAACCTCAAAAACTCAAGTTTGCTGAACCAGACGATCAAACTGAGTTTGCTCAAAAAGTTTATCAAGGCCACTCTTATGTGGTTCAAGAAATGGATGCTGCTAGTCATCGAGGCATTGATGATATTCGTTCTCTTAAAGAACGAGTGCAGTTGCCACCTGCTCAAGGCAAAATGGCGGTTTTTATCTTAGATGAAGCCCATATGTTAACCACAGAAGCTTTTAATGCCTTGTTAAAACTATTGGAAGAACCACCACCGCATGTGGTATTTATTTTGGCTACTACAGAGTTTCATAAAATTCCAGCTACTATTGCTTCTCGGTGCAGTGTGATCGAGTTTCACAAAGCCAGTGAGCAGGAGATAGCTGCAGCTTTAAAACCAATTATTAAAAAAGAAAAAATCAAAGCAGATTCACAAGCTTTAAACTTACTTATTAAACGAGCAGATGGTAGTTTTCGTGATGCTGTAAAAATGCTTGAACGGGCTAGTAGCAGTGGTCAGTTAACTTTAAAAGAAGTAGAGTTATTGTTAAGTGATTCAGGCGAACAAGTTTTAAAAGAACTATTGCTGGCAGTATTGCGTAAAGATGCTACCCAAGTAAGCAAGATCATTGCTGAACTTAAGGCTAAAAACACTGATTACAAGTTTTTTGTTCAGTCTTTGTTTGAGTTTTTACATCTTACTTTAATGCAGCATTTAGGCTTAGCCACAGGTAAGGTTTTTGATCAAAGTTGTAATCAACGCGTAACCCATTTTCTTTTACAAGAACTTCAGCAAGCAGACTTATTGGCTTTAAGTCCAATGCCGTTTTTACCTTTAGAGTTAAAGCTTTTAGAGTTAATTTATCGGGCGCAAAATAAGCAAACTGGATCTTCAAATAACGATCAGGGCTCGTCAGCAAATCCAGTTACTAAAAATAATCAAGCTGCTGTAGTTAAAAAATCTACTAGCAAAAAAACCTCAATTAAGTCTAGTAAAAAGAATGTTCAAGCAACAAAACTGTCTGGCAATCAGTCATCAACCAGCTCCAGCTCGATTATTACTCCACCTCAAGCAACTGATTTAGCTAGTTTAAGCTTAACTACTGATCAACAAGATTCACCACAACCTACCTCAACATCAGCAAGCTCTTCTAGTCAACCTAAATCGTTGACTCAATCAGCTTCACTACAAAACAAAGAGCAACCAGCTGCCAACAGCCATAGTCAATTATTATTTCAGCAATGGGAGCAGTTTGTTACTGAAGTTGCCGGCAAAAACGCCACGTTGGCAGCTTTGTTACGCTCGGCTAAACCCATTAAAGGTCACAATGGCTTAGCTCAAGTAGGAGTTTATTATCGTTTTCATCAAGAACAGCTCCAGCATCCACGCTTTTTACAGTTAATTGAAGAGTGCAGCCAGCAGGTTGTTGGTAGTAAAGTTAAGTTTGAGTTTTTATTACAAAAGCAGCTTTCACCCTCAGCTGCAGTAAAAAAAGCAGCAGTCAAAACCACTCAGGTTGATGATGATTTGGTATCAGTAGCTGAAGAAGCTTTAATGTAGTACAATTAAGTGAAGATCAGACTTGATTTTTAAGTTAAGTTTATGAAATAGTATTTTTGTAGGAGTGATGAGCTCGCTCCAAGTTATTAACTAGGTTAAAAGGAGTATGATGGCAAATCCATTATCAGCTTTAGGTGATTTAAACAAACTACGCAAACAAGCTAAACAAATGCAACAATCTTTGGCAGCAGAAGAGATTGTGGTAGAAAAAGGTGATTTTATTGTAAAGATTACTGGCGGCCAAGAGGTCAAGCATTTTTCTGTACAAGGCATTAGCAGTCAAGAAGCTGTTGATGCTTTAAATGAAGCTATTAAGAAATCTCAGCAACTAGCTGCTAAAAAACTTCAAGAAATGAGTGGCGGCTTAGGTGGTTTGTTGGGTAAAAAGAATTGAACTTACTTTTAGCTAGCCATAATCAAGGGAAAATTAAAGAGGCTCGCCAGCTTTTGACTGGACTAAGTCTCGAGTTAATGTCTTTGGCTGATTTTGCTGAGTTAAAAGATCTTCAAGTGGCAGAAACCGGTCAAACTTTTCAAGAAAATGCTTTGTTAAAAGCGCGCTTTTATGCCCAAAAATCTGGACTAGCCACTATAGCTACTGATGCTGGCTTAATGGTTTCGGTCTTAGCTGGTTTTCCTGGTGTTGATTCTAAGCGTTGGTTTAAAGGCACTGATGCAGAGCGCAACCAAGCCCTTTTAAAGAAATTAGCTCAGCAACCAGATCGTAGAGCAAGGTTTGTCACAGTAGCCTGCTTTTATCAACCGCAAACTCAACAAAAGTCTTTTTTCACTGGTGAAGTTAGGGGTGAGATAAGTCAGCAGCCTCAAGGGAAAACAGGTTTTGGCTATGATCCAATTTTTATTCCTCAAGGCTATCAACAAACTTTTGCCCAACTAGGTTTAGAAACTAAAAATCAACTAAGTCATCGGGCGCAGGCTATGAAGCAGTTAAAAAAACATCTAAAAAAACTGTTCTAATTTCTAATTATTGCCCTGGCTACATGCTTAACCCTACCCGTAGTAAAATTTTTCCGCTATATTAAAAAACATGCCTCATATTAGTGCGCAAAATCCCATTGCTTATTTTTGTGCTGAATATGGTTTAAAAGCCAGTTTGCCTTTTTATGCTGGTGGCTTGGGCGTGCTAGCTGGCGATACTTTAAAAGCTGCTGCTGATTTACAATTGCCCATGGTAGCAGTAGGTTTGCTTTATCGTGGTGATCGGGCTGTGCAAAAAATCGATGCCAATGGTCTACAAATAGAACAAGACTTACCTTTTGATCCTTTAAGTGAAGGCATGGAGCATGTTTATCTTGATGACCAGCCGCTTTTTATTAAGGTTCATTTGGCTGAAGTTGACATCTGGTGTCGAGTTTGGAAAGAAACCATTAGTGATACAGTAACTCTCTATTTATTAGATACTGATACTGATCAAAACCAATTAACCGAACGCAGCATTACTCATCCCTTGTATTCTGGCACTGCCGAAACTAGCTTAAAACAGCAGTTAATTTTGGGCATTGGCGGAGTCAAGCTTTTGCATTTTTTAGGCATTCATCCAGCAATCATTCACCTTAACGAAGGTCGACCAGCTTTTTTACATTGGCAATTAATCCGTTGGTGCATGGCCCAACATGGTTGCAGTTATCAACAGGCTACTCAATTGGCTAAAGCTAGAACAGTTTACACCAATCACACTTTAGTAGCTGCAGGCAATCATGGTATCTCTTTGGCTTTATTAAGCCGCTATGCTAAACATTATGCTCAAGAAATCGGTGTTAGTTTGGAACAACTGCTAGAATTTGGCCTAATTGATCAAGAATCACCACAGTTTTTAATGACTAGGTTTGCCTTAAATACTGCCCGTAAGGCTTCTGGTGTCAGTCAATTGCACACCCAATTGGCTCAACAGCGTTGGCCAGCATACAACTGGGTTAATGTTACCAATGGAGTTCATTTACCCACTTGGCAAGACTCAGCAGTAAAAAACTGTGATTTAGCTGATAACAAACTTTGGCAAGTTCATCAACAAAACAAGCAAGATTTGGTTAAGTTTGTTAAACAGCGCACTGGTTATAGTTATAATCCAGAACATTTGGTGATCACTTGGGCGCGTAGATTAGCTGGTTATAAACGTTTAGGAGCTTTGTTTGCTGATGTAGCTAGGTTGCGGGCAATTTTACATCACGAACACAGACCAGTGCAGCTATTAGTAGCTGGCAAGGCTCATGTTTTAGATAAACAGGGTAAGATTAAACTACAGCAGATTATTAAATATATGGCTAAAGAACTAGCTGGACAAGCCTTGTTTGTTCCTAATTATGATTTAGAAGTTGCCAAGTTTTTGGTTAAAGGTTCTGATCTGTGGATCAATATTCCTGAACAAGGTAAAGAAGCCTGTGGTACTTCAGGCATGAAAGCAATTAGCAATGGGGTGTTGCAGTGTACAGTAGCTGATGGTTGGGCTCATGAGGTTGATTGGCAAGACAAGGGGTGGGTTTTGGATTCAAACAATGTTTCAAATCATTTGTATGAGACTTTAGAGCAACAAATCGTGCCTATGTTTTATGAACGCGATCAGCAAAATATTCCTCAACAGTGGTTAGCTAGAATGAAAGCTTCAGTATCACTAGCTGGTCAATTTAGTGCTCGGAGAATGGTTCAACAATATCAAGAACGACTGTATAGCTAGTTTTAGCAACTAGATAAAAGTTGTTAAAGCCACAGTTTGTTTTTGATTGTTATATTTTTTTACCTACTTGGCTAGTTTTAAAACTATTTCTTTTTAAAGTGAGGTTTAACTTCAAATAAAATATAAACTCCAATTAACAGCCCAATCACTGCTCCTACTACTGAGCCATAAGCCATTACAACCCCTAAGACAGATTGCACCACACTCAAAACCATGTTCCAAAACAAGTAAACCCAACCTAAGAGCTTTTTTTCCCGCAAAGGCTTAAAAGCTAGTAGCAATAATACACCAGAAGCAATTGAAATCAGGCCGGTTAAGATAAAGTAAGCTGGACTAATATCTGCCAGCTGAGCCATTACCTCTGCCATTACCCCTACTCCTGTTTGGTTCATTTGGCCGCGCATGGTTAGGGTGGAGAGCCCTCCTAAAATACCACCAATACCACCCAACAAAGCCAACCAAGGAGCAATTTTTACCAAAAACTTAGTCAATCCTTCAGGCAAATGAGGGACAGATTTTAAAGAATCTTCGATTTTGGCAACTACCTCCATAACTTGAGGGCACATTAGTTGTTTTTGTAATGCTTGTTGCATAAACACTCCTTGTATGTTGATTACTAAGCAAGCTTGTAGTCATAGAATTTTTTAGTTACTACAAGTTTGTTGTTATTAATTAAGATTATTTTATCAGTCAAAAAACTGTTTTGTCTATAGTAAGTATTGTTGAAAGCTAAATTGTTTGTTAAAGCCATCACAACTTGAAATCCACAGTAACTTAAAGGAGCTGCTGTATTGTTGTCGGCTTTTTTGGTAAAATTCAGCTATGGCATATAATTTTGACCAGCTAAAAAAACAACTTAAACAAACTTTAGCTCATCTAAAAAAAGAAATCGCTACTTTAAGAACTGGTCAAGCTAGTATTCAACTACTTGATCCAGTTATAGTAGAAGCTTATGGCAGCAAACTAAAACTCAATGAAGTAGCTTCGATCACAGTGGCTGATCCAACTTTATTGGTAGTTAAGCCTTGGGACCAGAATTTATTAGAGGCCATAGAAAAAGCCATTAGTAGTGCTGATCTTAATCTTCATCCCATTGTTGATAAAGAATTAGTGCGAGTGCCGGTGCCAGCTTTAACAGAGGAGCGGCGAAAAGAAATGGTGAAGATTTTACATCAGAAGCTTGAGGATGGCCGAGTGTTGATTAGAAACATTCGCACCAAAAGCAAGCAAGATATTGAAGCTCAGGAAGGCGCTCCTGGGGTTAGTGAAGATGATATTGCTTTAGCTTTAGAAAACTTAGAAGACCATATTAAGTCTGCTATTGAAAAGTTGGAAGAGTTGGGAGAGACCAAAGAGCAGGACTTATTAAAACTTTAACCTCAGCAATATGTT
The DNA here is from genome assembly GCA_014728425.1 of Minisyncoccota bacterium. Taxonomy (GTDB): domain Bacteria; phylum Patescibacteriota; class Microgenomatia; order UBA1400; family PJMF01; genus WJLO01. Next base: position 6,933 of record WJLO01000058.1, read on the forward strand.
AGTTTTTATTATTATCATTATTTTATCGTTTTTAATCTTGATTCATGAACTAGGCCATTTTTTAGTGGCTAAATGGAATCAGGTTAAAATCGAAGAGTTTGGTTTAGGCTATCCTCCGCGGGCAATGAAGTTGTTTAGTTGGCAAGGCACCTTGTTTTCTTTAAACTGGATTCCTTTTGGCGGCTTTGTCAAGCTAGAAGGAGAAGATGGTCCTAATGATGTTAAACAAGCTGTTAAGCAAAAAGCTCAGCAACTTAAAACTAAACTAACCAAAGGAACTCAGCCTTTTTATTTAAAATCGGCACGGGCTCGTTTAGCTATTGTTTTTGCTGGAGCTTTGATTAATTTTATTTTTGGCATGCTGGCTTTTTCCTTACTGTTTTCTGCTACTGGCATTCCTACTTCTCTGCAGCATCAGCCTCGTATTAGTCAAGTAGCAACTGATTCTCCAGCTGCTCAAGCAAACTTACCCACCCAAGCTAATATTACTGGTTTGGAGATTGACGGCCAGTTGACTAAAACTACTACTATTCAAGAAGTACAGCAAGTAGTTGAACAGCACTTAGGTCAACAAGTTATTGTGTTCACAACAGGTCCTTGTGAGCAATTAAGTTGTCAGGACCAGCAACAGCAGTTTGAGCTTTATTTACGCCCTCCGCAACAGCGACCTGATGATCAAGGGGCTATGGGTGTGGTTTTTAGTGATTTTTATTTTAAGTTTTACCCTTGGTATGAAATGCCTATTAGAGGGGCGATTTATGGAGTGATGCAAGCTTTACTAATGGGCTGGCTAATGATCACCACTCTAGCACAGATTTTCAGAGACCTAGTTTTTGCTGGTCAAGTTCCTGCTGATTTAGCTGGCCCAGTGGGCATTGTTGATCATGCCCAACAACAAGATCTTTTAAGCACTGGGTGGCAGGGGTTGTTAAGTTTTGCTGGTATCTTGTCAATTAATTTAGCAGTAATGAACATCTTGCCAATTCCTGGTTTGGATGGCGGTCGAGCAGTGTTTATTTTGTTGGAAAAGTTAGTGGGCAAAAGCAAAGTACAGAAAATCGAAGGTTATGCTAATTATGGAGGGTTTATGTTTTTGGTAGCGTTGTTGATTTTGATTACTTTAAGAGATGTTTGGAGGATTTTGAGTCATGGCTAAAAAAAGAACCAAAAAACAAAAAGCTGCTGCTCAGCGTAAGCGTCAACAAAAACTGCGGCAGCAACGTACTAAAAAGACTAGCCAAGTAAACTCAAGATCTGCCCAATCTGCTGCAGCAAAAAAGCCAGTTAAATTTCAGTCCCTATTGGGTTATGATATTAAATTATTGTATGCTGATTTAGCCAAAACTATAGCAGTGAGCTTAATAGTATTAGTGATTTTATTGTTAATATGGTTAAATAGTTAATAGCCAACTTATTTGAAAAATAAAAATTTAGCTACTATTTAAAATTTAGAAAGGTTTTAATGCCAAGAAAACATCTATTTATTTTTTTAATTTTATATTTGATCTCTGCTGTTGGTTCGTTTACTGCCTTTTCTTATTTCAAAGGCACAGAATCTGCAGTAGTAGCTCCAGAAACAGCAGAAACTCAAGACGGAGATTCTGCCTTGGCAATGTTGTTGGAAATCGATCCCAATGCCCCCAAAGATGAAGCTTGTCCTTTAAATGGTCAATACTTTACCGAAGTTGAACAGCAAGCTTGGGCACAAAGACGACCCTTGTTTGTGATGATTGAAAACTCAGTTGACGCTCGACCTCAATCTGGTCTTAGTCGAGCAGACATAGTGTTTGAGGCTGTGGCAGAGGGCGGAGTAACCAGATATGGTGCCATGTTTTATTGTGATGCTCAGCGTCAAGATGTGACTATTGCTCCAGTAAGATCAGCAAGAACTTATTTTGTAGATTGGGCTTCTGGCTTTAATCTGCCTTTGTATGTTCATGTAGGTGGTGCTAATGTGCCTGGTCCTAGTGATGCCTTGGGTCAGATTGCTGATTATGGTTGGAACATGCAAAATGACCTGAACCAGTTTTCTATTGGTTATCCTACTTTTGTGCGGAATTACAATCGACTGCCAGGTAAAGAATTAGCCACAGAGCACACTATGGAAACCAGCACTGAAAAACTCTGGAAGGTGGCTGAAGAGCGAGAATGGACCAATATGTCTCCAGATAGGAAATATGGTCGTAAAACCATTGAAGGTAGTGATTGGCAAGAAGGTTATGAGGGCTGGGCTTATGAGGAAGAAGTAGAAAAAAGTGATGAGGTTGGTCAAGTTAGTTATAACTTCTGGTCTGGTTATAATGATTATTCAGTGAGCTGGCAATACGATGCTCAGCAAGACAAGTTTTTACGCTCTCATGGTGGTGAGGAGCATGTTGATCTTAATAATGATGAACGCATCGCTGCGGCAAATGTCATTGTGGTTTTCAGCCGAGAAAAAGGGCCAATTAATGAGAAAAAACACTTGCTTTACCAAACCACTGGCACTGGCCAAGCCTTGATTTTTAAACATGGTCAAGCAATTGAAGGTAAATGGGTAAAAAAAGATCGTGAAGCAGAGTTAACCTTTGTAGATAGCAAGGGTCAGGAAGTGCCTTTGGCTAGAGGCTTAACCTGGATCTCGGTGATTCCCCAAGGCAATACAGTTGAATATTAATTAGTCAATTAATCGCTGGTTAAACTAAGCTTGGCAGTCAGGCTATTTTTGAGCTGATTAACTAAAAAGTTAATTGTGTAATTAAGGTTAATAAAGTACAACTATGACAACTCTAAAAGATTTTATGATCTCTAGGGTGCGGGTAAAGTTAATGAAGCTGTTTTTTCAAGATCCTCAAGAGATGTATTATGTTAGGCAGATGACCCGCAAGATTAAAGAAGAGATTAATGCAGTGCGTCGAGAGCTTGATCGGATGCTTGACTATGGTTTACTTAAAAGTGAAGAACGTGGTAATCGATTATATTATCGTTTAAACTCTCGCTATTTATATTTTCAAGAACTTCAACAAATGGTAGCTAAAAGTACTGGCTTAGGTAAAAGAATCCGTCGGGCTCGGCGCAAACTAGGCTCATTAAGTTTTGTGATGTTTTCTGGTAAGTTTATTAAAAATGTTGATGTTAATCCTGAAGAAGTTGATGTTTTAGTAGTTGGAGAAGTAGTTTTGCCAGAGTTAGAAAAACTCATTAAAACAGAGCAAAAAAAACTTGGTCGTGAGATCAACTATGCTGTGTTTAATGACAATGAGTTTGAGTTTAGAAAAACCCGGCGCGATCCTTTTATTATGGATATCTTATATGGTTCAAGAGTTATGATTGTTGGTAGTGAGGTAGATTTTGTTAAGCGAGAAATTCCTGGCTTAAAATAGTGAGAGGTTGTTCACAATTCTGCTATTTAGATGTGTTAAAATTACCTCCATGAAACGTCAACGTTCTCAGCGTACTTTAGCACTGATTGCTATTTTAACTTTGATAGCTAGCTATATTGCTTTACCACCGGTGCTGCCGATTAAATTTAGTTTGGCTGGCAAAACCATTGATACTCAATTTCAACGACCAGTGATTAAGCATAAGTTTTTTGGCAAGCAGTTGAAGAGCGACTTCCCTCTTAAAAAAGGCTTAGATATTCAAGGCGGCATGCAGGTTACTTTAGAAGCCCAAATGGCAGAGATTGATGAAGCAGATCGTGAAGATGCTTTGATTGCTGCTAAAGACATTATTGCTCGGCGGGTAGATCTTTATGGTATTAGTGAGCCCAGAGTGCAAACTGCTAAAATGGCTGATTCTTATCGATTAATTGTAGAACTACCTGGAGTTACTGATGCTAATCAAGCTTTACAGCTGGTAGGCACTACTGCTCAGTTGGATTTTCGTTTACAAGCAACCAACTCAGCTCAACCAACTGCCACTGCTACTGCGTCTGCTTTAACTTTGTTTAGTGATTATCAAGCTACTGGCTTAACTGGTCAACAGTTAAAAAAAGCTAGCTTACAGTTTGATCAACGCAGTGGTGAACCAGTTGTGGCTTTGGAGTTTAATGAGCAAGGTCGAGAACTGTTTGCCCAGATTACTACTGAGCATACTGGCGAGTTGCTAGCGATTTTTCTAGATGATTTTCCAGTAATGATGCCAGTAATCTCTACTCCTATTGTTAATGGTGTAGCTCAGATTCAAGGTGATTTTACTCCAGATCAAGCCAAAAACCTTGCTATTCAACTTAATGCTGGAGCTTTACCAGTGCCAATTGAGATTTTAGAACAACGTAATATTGGCGCCAGTTTGGGTCAAGCTTCAATAGAGCAAAGCTTAAAAGCTGGGCTAGTTGGTCTAGCTTTAGTGGCTTTATTTATGATGCTTTATTATTCATTTAAGGGAGTGTTGGCTACTATAGCCTTAATGGTTTATGCGATTTTAACTATTGCAGTATATAAAGTTTTAGGAGTGACTTTGACTTTGCCCGGTATTGCTGGCCTGCTGTTATCAATTGGCATGGCAGTAGATGCTAACATCTTGATTTTTGAACGCATTAAAGAGGAGCGACGTTTAGGTCAACCTTTAGAACGAGCTTTAGAGCTGGGCTTTGGTCGAGCTTGGGACAGTATTAAAGATGCTAATTTAGCCACGATCATGACAGCTTTGGTGTTGATTAATCCCCTGAATTGGCAATTTTTAAATACTAGCGGCTTAGTAAGAGGTTTTGGTATTACTTTGTTGATTGGGGTGTTAATTGGTCTGTTTACTGGAGTGGTAGTTAGTCGTAATTTAATGCGGGTGTTTTTACCAATTTTTTTAAAGGACCAATCATGAAAACCGTGGTTTTTGATATGCATAATACTATTTATCGTTTTAATCCAGTTTCAGCCAAGCCTGCTGGTTCAATAAAACCTCAATTACCAGTGCAAGAAATTACTGGAGCTTTAAAAACTTTACTTGACTTTTACCATCAAGATTATCAAGTAGTGATTGTTTCTCGCAATGCAGTTAACTATACAGTGAAGATTTTACAACAACTTTTAGTTGATTATCCTGAAGACGTTAGTCAGTTATTGGCTGAGATTGATGTTTTAAGCATGAAAGATTATGGTAGCAAAAGTGAGGTTAAGGCTTGGAAAAAAGCTTTAAAACCCTATCAACAAATCACTGATATTTATGAAGATGTGCCTGAATATCTGCAAGTAGCTGGCCAAGCAGCTCAAGAATTAGGGCACAAGCCCAAATTACACGCTAAAGTGAAAAATAATTAATTATGAATCTCATGAAGTTTAAACCAGTTTATTTTTTGTTGTCATTAACAGTGTTGATTCCTGGCTTGATCTCACTGATAACCTTTGGTTTAAAACCAGCTATTGATTTTACTGGTGGGTCTTTATTGGCAGTACAGTTTAGTGATCAAGCCCAATTGCCCAACACTCAGCAAGCTCAGCAGTTATTAGCGCCACTTTATCAGTTAAGCAGTGTGCAGGCTTCTGAAGAGAACCAGTTAATTTTAAGAGGCAAGCAGCTTAGCAATGAACAAAAAGAGCAAGTTTTGGCTAAGTTAGGCAGTCAATATGGACCAGTAACAGCAGTGCGTTTTGCTGTTGTTGGGCCCGCTTTAGGTCAAGAGTTGTTAATTAAGACTTTAACAGCAGTGGTGATTGTAGCTGGTTTAATTATGCTGTATGTGTGGAAACAGTTTCAAGAGTTGAAATATGGAGTTTGTGCTATTTTGGCAATGTTTCATGACTCCTTGGTACTATTAGGTTCATTTAGCTTATTAGGTTATTTTTGGGGCATTGAGGTAGATGTGTTATTTGTTACTGCTTTATTAACTACCCTGTCTTTTTCTATTCATGACACCATTGTGGTTTATGATCGCATTCGTGAGCTTAAGCAAAAAAATCGCCAACAAGATCTAGCAGTGGTGGCTAACACTGCAGTGCTAGAAACCTTAAGTCGTTCGATTAACAACTCAGTAACGATTGTTTTAATGTTGTTAGCCTTGGTGTTATTGGGCGGCACAACTATTCGCTGGTTTGCTGTAGCTTTGTTAATTGGGGCAATTACTGGTACTTATTCTAGTACTTTTACTGCAGTGCCATTGTTGTTGCTTTGGGAAAATAAATTAAAAAAAAGATAAATACTCATTGTCTAGCACTATTTTAACTTTGCTGCTTGTGCTAAAAGTTTCTTTTTGTTGTTTAATTGCGGTTCTTCTAAAACTTGTTCTAAAAGTTGGTTTAAGATTTGACCAATTTTGGGTCCAGGTTTCAAGCCAAGTTCTTTAATCAAGTCATGGCCATCAATAGCCAGATCAGTCACTGCCATTGGTTGATGTAGTTGGTCAATCATGCGCTGCTTAAGTTCTTCTAAGCGCCAACTGGTTTTACGAGCCCCACTGCCAAGTCGATCTCCTTCGCGCAGATCAAGCAAGTCGTCAATATTGGCTAAACCAGCCCGGCGCATCAGTCGACGTACAGCAGCATCAGTATGATAAGGTTGATAAAAAAACATGTGCTGTCTTACTAAGGTAAACAGTCGTTGAGTTTGCTTTTTAGTAAGTTTTAAACGCTTAGCGATCTTACTGGCTATGCGGGAACTTACTATTTCGTGATTGTAAAAGGTAATTCGCCCATCAATCACTTTATAAGTTTGAGGCTTGCCAATGTCATGCAGTAAAGCAGCCAAGCGTACAATTGGGTCGGGAGAAGGACAGTGTTTTAAACTATCTAAAGCATGTGTCCAAACATCAGTAGTATGGTGGCCGCCTTGCTCGACTCCTTTGGCAGCTTGCAACTCTGGCATGATGTGTTGTAGCAAGCCAGTTTTATCTAAGAGCTTAATTGCTTGAGCAGGATGGTTACTGGCTAACATTTTTAATAACTCGTCACTGATGCGTTCTTGACTAATATGATTAATAAGCTGATGATGATTTTTAATGGCTTGCTGAATGTTTTTACTGAGTTTCATTTTTAACTGCACACTAAAGCGGATAGCTCGCAACATTCTTAAAGCATCTTCTTGAAAACGCGCTTCAGCCTGACCAACCGTTTTGATGAGTTGATTAGTTAAATCTTTAACACCTTGGTGGGGATCAACTAATTGATAACTAGCAGCTGAGAGTTGATAACTTGGTTGTAGCAGAGATTTTTTGGCCCAATGACTAGTAAAAAATTTTTTAGGAACTTTAATAGCCATGGCATTGATAGTAAAATCCCGGCGGTTAAGGTCATCAGTAATGTTTTGTCCCCATTCTACTTTATCAGGTCTGCGAAAGTCTTGATAAACACTTTCACTGCGATAAGTGGTGATTTCAAAAGGCTTAGGCAGCGGTGGTTGAGGATTTTTTTGAC
>WJLO01000003.1 GCA_014728425.1 Minisyncoccota bacterium
ATGGCACTAACATTAAAGACACAGCAAAAATAATCGGCATCACTCCAGCTACATTCACTCTGACTGGCAAATGTGTTCTCTGGCCACCATAAACTCGGCTGCCTCGGACTCGTTTGGCATATTGGATCGGGATTTTGCGTACAGCTTGATTCATAAAAACCACTAAACCAATCACAGCCAACAAGATCACTGCAAAACTTAAAAATTGACTACCAGCAAAGATGCTTTGCAGTTGATTAGTATCTACTGCTGGAACTGGAATGTGAGCTAAAAGTCTAAAGAGTAAAAAAATTCCTGCGGTAAATAATAGTTTATTGCGTAATTTTTGATTACGCCAAATCTGCTTAATAGTGCTGATTGCTTGATCAAACATGGTTTGCCTAATTGGCTAAACGCTAGATAACCTGACCACCTAGCTTTTCGATCACTGCTCTAGCTCCTTGAGAAACTGGCAGGCCTTTGATCGTCAGCTTTTTAGTAAGCTGGCCTTTTTTAATAATCTTGGCTTTACGAAAACGTTTATCAATAACTTTGTGAAGCTTGAGAGTATCTAGGGTAATTTCTTGAGCATCGATTTTTTCTAGATCTGTTAAAGTTACTTCTGCTGTAGGGTTAATAACCTTGAGTCTACCTTTACCACGCCACATAGGCATGCGTTTGACCATAGGTAACTGGCCACCCTCAAACCATAAGCCAAATTTACCTCCTTCTCGTGACAACTGACCTTTCATGCCTCTACCAGAAGTATGACCTCCTTTACCAGAACCATAACCCCGACCAACCCGTTTTTTAGACTTAGTAACAATTTTAGTAAGTTGATTTAACAATGACATAACTACTTAGTTTTCTTTTTAGCTTTACTTTTGGTCTTAGCAGTTTTCTTGCTTTTTGTTTTAGTAGCTTTCTTAGTGGTTTTACTACGATTAGTTGATCGAGTTTTTGCTGAAGCTGATGATTTAGCTTTAGACTGATTGCTGGTCTTAGTTGACTGAGTTTTTTGACTCTTTTTAGTAGCTTGAGTTTTTTTCTTAGCCTGCTTGGTTTTAGTTTTTGCTTGTTTTTTACTAGTAGCTGATTTACCAGCTCGCTTTTTACCAGCAGTTTGACGTTGCTTTTTGGCCGATAGTTTCTCTAACTTGCGTTTTTCTTTAGCTTCAACTTCAGCAACCGAACGCAATTTAATGCCTTTAATCCTCACTATTTTGCTGATTCTCTTTAGCGCTTCAAAAGTGGCATAAACACTAGAGGCCTGGTTGTCACTGCCTAAAATCTTGGCTGAAATGTCACGAATGCCAGCTGCTTCTACTACTGCTCTAACAGGACCGCCTGCAATCACTCCTGAGCCTTTGGCTGCTGGTTTTAACAGCACTTTACCAGCGCCTTTTTTCACAGTCATTTCAAAAGGAATAGTAGTGCCATCCATTGGTACCTTGATTAAACGCTTTTTAGCTCTTCTGATTCCTTTACGAATAGCTGACCGAACATCTTTGGCCTTACCTAAACCTACACCCACCCGACCTTTACGATCGCCAGCTACTGTTAATACAGAAAAACCCATTTGATCCCCACCTTTAGTTTTTTTAGAAACTCGAGAGACTTGGATTACTTTTTCTTCAAACTCTTTTGCTGGTTGTTTACTTAGTTTTGCCATCATAGTTAAATTTTAATTCCCTTCTCTCGCAGAGTCTCAGCCACAGCCTTGATTCGGCCATGATAGCGATAGGCTCCGCGATCAAAAATCAGTTGTTTAATTTTCTTTTTCTGAAGCTGTTTAGCTAAGTCTTGAGCTACTTGTTGAGCTTTGACAGTTTTAGTGCCTTGATGTTGGTTAGCTTTACCTGCATCAGTAGCGCTAGCTAAGGTTTGGCCCTGATCATCATCAATTACCTGTAGATAAATGTGTTTATTAGAGCGAAACACTGTTAAGCGTGGTCTTAAAGCTGTACCATGCAGCTTACCACGAACTCGGCGTTTTCTTTTTGCTGCTAGTGTTAAATTATGTTTAATGTTAGCCATTGTCTTGATTTAATAATATTTTTTAACCTACTGCGGTCTTACCTGGCTTACGACTGACCACCTCATCTTCATAACGAATACCTTTACCTTTGTAAGGTTCCGGTGGTCTAATAGCTCTAATCTGAGCAGCCATTTGTCCAACTGCTTGTTTGTCAGCTCCACTGACATGAATAGTATCATTGCCTTCAACTTTTAAAGTTACCCCAGTTAAAGGCTTGATCTCTACTGGATGAGAGAAACCTACTGTGACACTAACATTTTGCCCAGCAGCTTTAGCCCGATAACCAGTACCTACTAACTTTAAGGTTTTTTGATAACCTTTGGTCACTCCAATAACATGATTTTCAATCAAACTACGCACTAAACCATGATAAGCCCGAGTTTGTCGCTGGTTGTTTAAAGGGCTAACTTGAACCTGATTGTCTTTAGTCTCAACTTTAATACCTGGCAAAATCGGAGCAGTAAGCTCTCCTTTAGGTCCTTTAACCACTACCTGATCAGCCTCTACTTGGACTGTGACGCCGCTAACAATATCAACTGGTTTTTTACCTATTTTTGACATTTTATTACCAAACTTGACACATTACTTCACCACCAAGGTTTTGTTTACGAGCTTTTTTAGCACTCATTAAGCCTTGATTAGTTGAAACAATGGTTAAACCATAACCTTTAAGAGCCAATGGTAGCTTATCTGCTGGTGCATAAACACGCCTACTAGATTTTGAGATTCGCTTGACCCGAGTAATAGCGGGTTGGTCTTGAATATAACGCAACTCAATCACTAGCTCTGATTGTGGTTTTTTCTTTGTTACTTGATAATCTGTAATATAATGATGTTCTTTTAAAAGCTTGGCTACTGCCTCTTTAAGTTTAGAATGAGGCATGGCCACTTGCTCATGCTCAGACATAAAAGCATTTTTCAAACGAATAAGTAGATCACTAATTGGGTCATTAATTAACATAATTATTTACTCGCTTTCACCACTCCAGGCAGCTCTCCTTTGGAAGCTAACTCACGAAAAGTAAGTCTGCTCAAACCAAAGTAGCGCATAAAGCCTCGTGGTCGGCCGGTTACCCGACAGCGATTAACTCCTCTGGTAGAAAAGCGGTTAGGCTTTTTTTTACCAGCTTTTAAATATTTTTTTCTTTTATTTTTTAGTCTTTTTGATTTAACAATCTTTGATGTTTTTGCCATGGTTAAAAATTACTTTCCTTTATTTTCTGCTGGTTTTGCAAACGGCATCCCTAATAATTCCAAAAGTTTTTTTGCTTGCTGATCATCTTCAGTACTAGTAACAATGTTAACTTGTAAACTACGCACGCGATCAATGTTATCAAAATTAATCTCTACAAAAGCAATCTGTTCTTCCAAGCCTAAACTATAATTGCCTTGACCATCAAAAGCCTGAGAGGAAACTCCGCGAAAGTCTTTTACTCGAGGCAAAGCCAAGGAAATCAGCCGATCTAAAAACTCCCACATCATAGTTCCCCGCAAAGTTACCATCAAACCAATTGGATCACCCTGGCGTAGTTTAAAGTTAGCAACTGCTTTTTTCGCTCTAGTAATCACTGGCTGTTGACCAGTAATAACTCGAAATTGCTCTGTTAATGACTCTAAGACTTTTTGACGAGCCCGAGTGTCTTGAGGATCAGTCACTCCCATATTAAGGACGATCTTCTTGATGCTAGGAACAGCAAAAGCATTATTATACCCGAATTCCTTAGTTAATTTGGGCACAACTTCTTGCTGATATTTCTTTTTTAAACGATTCATGATTACTTAGTTTTTTTGGTGTTTTTAATGACTTGTCCAGTTTTTTTATAAATACGAGTTTTATGACCTTTTTTATCTACTTGATAGCCAATTCTGTCTGGCTCGCCCTGGTCATTTAGGATAGCAATCTTAGCAGTTGCCAAAGGACGAGGCAAGCGTCGCTTTTCTCCTGGTTTATCTGCTACTGCTCGCACATGGCGAACATACATATTAACGTCTTTGACCACTACTTGCTCTTTCTTGGGTAAGACTTGGGTAATAACGCTTTTTTTACCTTTGTCTTTACCAGCAGTCACTAGTACTTTGTCACCTACTTTAAATTTCATAATACCTCTGGTGCTAAACTAGCAATTTTACTAAAACCATGTTCTTTTACTTCCCGAGCTACCGGGCCAAAAACCCTAGTAGCCACTGGGTTAAGATTTGTCCGTGACTCTACAATCACAGCTGCATTATCATCAAAACGAACATACTCGCCATTGTTGCGCCGTTTTTCTTTACGAGTGCGCACAATCACTGCTTTTACCTTAGCGCCTTTCTTCAGCATACTTTGAGGGTCTGCTTGAATTACTGACGCCGAAACCAGATCTCCAACCGAACCAAATCTTCTTTTAGAGCCACCATACACTTGGATCACCCTAATTTTTTTGGCGCCGCTGTTATCTGTTACTCGTAAGACCGATCGCAATTGAATCATAATTATTTAGTTTTTTTAGTTTTGGTTGATTTCTTTTTGGTTTTTTTAGAACTTTTTTTGGCTGCTTTAGCTGACTTTGACTTAGCTGACTTACTTTTAGTAGCAGTGGTGCTTGCAGTCTTTTTTGCTGCTGTTTTAGATTTAGATTTAGTTGTTTTACTAGTAGTTGTTGCTGAAGTCTGACTTTGAGAGCCGTTTTGACCAGCTGACTTAAGTCCAGACTGAACTAACTTTTTAGCTTTAACTAGCTTATCTCCCTCAATCTTAGCTACCACCTGAAAGTGCTTAGTTTTGCTCATCGGCCGGCAAGGTTCAATCAAAACTTCATCACCTTCAACTAATTCAAGACCTTGATAATGGCAAGGATGTTTTTTAGTCCGCTTCACATATTTCTTATACAGCGGATGTTGCCATTGCCGGGTAACTAACACTGCTGCTGTTTTAGCAGTTTTCAGTGAGACCACTGTGCCTTGAATAGTTTTCATAATTTATTCCTTTGATTGCGTCTTTTTGTTAGCTTTCTTAGTTTTAGTTTGCTGAGTTGGCACCTTATTAGCTGCTTGTTTAAGCAAAGTTTTTTGATGTAAAACCGTTTTTACTCGAGCAATATCATCAGCCAAATTACTCACTAATTTAGTATTAGGCTCTTTGCCAGCTTTTCTAGCCAACTTAGCTTTGGCAAACTGTTGTTGCAACTCTGTTAACTGTTGTTGCAGTTCACTGATAGTTTTAGTTGGTAAGGCTTTAATGTCGTTTGATTTCATTTGCTAACAATCTTGGTTTTAACTGATATTTTATGAGCTGCACGATCAAAAGCAGCCTTAGCCACTTCTTCTGGTACACCACCTAATTCAAACAAAATCATTCCTGGTTTGACTACTGCCACATAAGTTTCAATATCACCTTTACCTGAACCCATCTTCACTCCTACTGGTTTTTTAGTGATTGGTTTATGAGGAAAAACCCGAATCCAATACTTACCAGTTCTTTTAGTAGCATAAGTAATTTTTTTTCTGGCTGCCTCGATTTCTCGAGAACTAACCCAACCGCCACTCAAAGCTTTTAAACCAT
>WJLO01000059.1 GCA_014728425.1 Minisyncoccota bacterium
TGCCGCCAATATGATCTTGATCCAGATGAGTAACCACCACTAACTCGAGAGAACGATCCCAAAAGGGCAGGTGTTGTTGTAAGCAGTTTAAAACCTTCTCATTTGGACCAGCATCAATTAAAACCTGATTAAAGCCTTGAGTAATCAAGATAGCATCACCTTGACTAACATCACAAAAAAACACATGAGTGTCTTTATCTGGCCAGGACTGAACTAGCCAAACCAACAACCACAATGCTACCGCCAGAGAAAAAACTAGAATTTTTTTAAGATTGGCTTTCATGTTTGAGTTGCTTAGAAAACTGTAATTGTTGATGACGCTGCCAGGCTAATTGAGCAGCTTTTGATAACCTAGCTCGAGCCTTCAACCAACCAACTAACACCAACCAGCTCATTAAAACTGCTGGCCAGGATAAACGAGGCAGCTTGATTAAACCCTGTTCCCATTGACCAAACCAGTGAATTGAGTTTGTCCAAGCCTGGGTTAAAAAATTCATTGGCAAGCTTAACAACAAGTAACTAGGCTGCTGCCAAGACCAAGGAAGCCAAGTTAGCAACCAACTCACACCAAGTACAACTATGCCGCCAACAGTAATCAGTGGCACTAGCCATAGTAATAAGGTATTGGTCAATAAACTCAACAAACTCAACTCACCAAAATGAAACAGCAGCAATGGCAAAGTAAATGTTTGGGCTGCTAAACTTACTAGCAAAGATTCCTTAAACACAGCTAAGATTGTTGAGAGAAGATTATCTTTAGTTGATCTTTTAACTGGCAATAAATGTAGCTGTGCTAAAGACCAACTAGCTAACTGGGAAGGTTGATTTGTCAAGTTTGGCAATATCAAGATCAAACCCAAAGTAGCTGTGATTGATAGCTGAAACGAGATACTTTGCCAAAAGCTAGGTTCGATCAACAGCAGCAGACTAGTAGTTAAGGCTAAGCTATAGCCCGGATGATACTGCCGATGGCAAACCTTACTAGCTAGAACACTAAAACTAGCCATGATAGCAGCTCGCAACAAAGCTGTGCCAGCACCAGCTAAATAAAGATAGCTCCAGATTAAGATTACTAAAATCATTGCTGTTAAAGTTGCTGGCAAGCGATCTTTAACTGGCTTAAGCAATAACAAACCTACAGCCATAATCAAAGAAACATTGTAACCAGAGGCAGAAACCACATGAGTCATGCCAGTAATCTGCAAGCTTTTCTTGAGGTCTGCAGACAAATAAGCAGTATTGCCAAAAACCATGCCCATAATTAATGCAGCAGACTCACTTGGTAAACAAGCCTGGAGAGCAGAACTTAATTGTTGTTGCAGATTTTGCAACAATTGCTGTGAGCACTGCCACCAACTTTTTAACGAAAATGTTATCAAGTAAAAATGCTTAATTAGCTGATCGATCAAAATTTTAACCTTAAAAAACTCATTATCACTCTGCCACGTCACTCTGCTAAAAATAGTTATACTTGATAGGGTTTGTAGCATTGAAGTTAAAAGAGCCTTAATGACCATTTTAGGCACATAGATAAACTGCAGATAATCTTCCAGAGGTAAAATCTGCCTTAAATCTTTCAGTACCAACAAAACCCCAACTTCGTTAAAGCTTTGGTGAGTTAATAATAAAGGCAATATTTGCTTTAATATTAATAGTATTAAAAATATCCAAAAGTATTTTTGTGATCTAGTCATGTCCGATAAAAAATTGTTTATACTAGCAATGCTTTTTACACCAACCTACTACCACCTGCTCCAATTTAACTAATTAAGTAGTTTTTTTAGCAGCAAGCTGCTATAAACTGATTAACTCTTTAAGATCAGCAAAAACACCTTCAGACAAAACCTCTTTACTCACCAACTCTTCGATCTTGCTGTAAGGTCGGTTTTCAATAATCTTGGCAGCTCGCTTTTCACCGATTCCTGGTAAAGTATCTAGTGTGGTGGCAGAAGCTTGATTAATAGAAATTAAATTTGCAGAAGATTTAGTTGAGGAAAGATTATCTTGAGATAAACTTGATAACTGATCTGTTTGCCATAAATTAGCTTCAGCTTGCAAAACTGATGACTGATTCTGATTAGCCAACTGCAACTCACGCTCGCTAGCAAAAGGAATATAAAGTTTAGCACCATCTTCTAACCGATCAGCCAAGTTTAACTGCTGCTGAACAAAAACCTGATCGGCCTGATCACTAAAGCCCTGAGCTTGCTCAATAGCCTGAGCTACTCGAGAGTCAAAACTTAGTTGATAAACACCAGGTTGATTAACTGCTCCAGCCACATCTACAGTTAAATAATAAGCTGGAGTTGGCAGGGGTTGAGTTGCTAAAGGACAAATCACTCCTTGACTGGAATAATAAAGCTTAAGCAGTCCATAACTAGTACTTAGCAAGCCTAAACCAATCAAGATTGCTAAAAAACCCAGTTGAAAAAACTTTTTCTTAATAGTCATTAAAACTCCTTGGCTAATTTTTGCCAGGCTCAAAAAACACCACTATGCTTGCCTACTGAAAACGAAGTTTCTGCCCATGTTGCTATTATATGGAAAATGCTGACATTAACTGTAGCGTTTGAAAAATTGAGAGACTCCGATAGATTTTGATGATCAAGACCAATAATTACTTAACTACCAAACTCACGATCTTGCCTGGCACATAAATCTCTTTAACCAGCTGACGATCTTTTAACCACTTTTGTACACTAGATAAGTCTTTAGCTTGAGCAATTACCTGTTTTTGATGATCTTTTTCCTCAAGATCTATCGTTAACTCCCCTCTTAACTTACCATTAACTTGCACTCCAATAGTAACCTGGTTTTGTTGAGCCAAAGTTGCATCATAACTAGGCCAATCAGTTAAATGCACAGATTTAGCAGTTTTAGCAGCCTTGATCTGATGCCAGAGTTCCTCAGCCAAAAAAGGTGCAAAAGGTGCCAGCAACTGTACAAAATTTTGCACTGCTGTCAAGTCTAAAGCTGGTGAGCCATCTTTGACTTGAGCCTCCCAGGTGTTAACAAACTCCATCATAGCAGCAATAGCAGTGTTAAACTTAAGTTTAGGAACATCATCAGTAACTTTTTTAATGGTTTGATGCAACTGTTGAACAACTTGGCCATTAGACAATGGTTTTGAGGTTTGATCTGCTCGATTTAGATGCCCAATCACTAGTTCATAAACCCGGCGCAAAAACCGATACACTCCTCGCACACTGCTTGCATCCCAAGGCTTATCTGCATCAAGCGGACCCATAAACATTTCATAAACCCGCAAAGTATCAGCGCCAAACTCTGCAACTACCTTATCGGGATTGATAACATTACCTTTGCTTTTACTCATTTTTTTGCCATCTGGCCCTAAGATCATTCCTTGATGTCTCATCTTTAAAAAAGGTTCATCAAAATCTAAATAGCCTTGATCTCGCAAAAACTTGGTAAAAAAACGAGAGTAAAGTAAATGCAACACAATATGTTCAGGTCCAATCATGTAAAAATCTACAGGCAGCCAAGATTTTAAGCGCTGAGGATTGGCAAACTCTTGCTGATTACGCGGATCAGTGTATCGCAAATAATACCAGCTAGAATCAACAAAAGTATCCATGGTGTCAAATTCTGGTCGCCAGCCTTTGCCATAGAGTTTTTCAGTGCGTTGAATAAACTCTTTACTAGAACGCAAAGGTGATTCACCTGTAGGTTTAAAATCTACATCTGTGGGTAATAGCCAGGGCAAATGCTCTTTTTTAACTGGATGCGGTTTGCCATCAGGATCATAAACAATCGGGATTGGCGTTCCCCAGTAACGTTGACGAGAGATCAGCCAGTCTCGCAGTTTATAAATAGTCACCCGCTTGCCCAGACCATGCTCTTCCATATAATCCATGATCTTTGGTATAGCTTGATGAATATCAAGACCATTTAAAAACTCAGAGTTTATCATGGTACCGTGATCTTCTTGTACCTGTTCAATCTGGGTAATTGGTGAATCATCACCATCTGAACCAACCACAACTCTAATAACTTCAATCTGCTGTTGGGGGTGACTGCGATTCACAAACTCAACAAACTCAAAATCACGTTGATCATGGCCAGGAACTCCTACCACTGCGCCAGTGCCAAATCCAGCCAAAACAAAATCTGATACCCAGATCGGCATTTTTTTGTTAGTTAAAGGATTAAGCGCATAAAGACCAGTAAACACTCCAGATTTTTTACGCCCCTCTGTCTGACGCTCTAACTCGGTCTTTTTTTGCGCCTGCTTAACATAAGCCCGCAGCTGTTGGATAACAGCTGTAGCTTTTACTGACTCAGGTAAGTTAACTTGACCCTTAATAATCTGGCTCACCAGTTGATGTTCTGGCGCCAAAACTACAAAGGTAGCGCCAAAGTTAGTATCTGGCCTAGTAGTAAAGCAAACAATCTCTTCTTGGGTATCAACCACTGAGTAACTAATCTCAATGCCTTGCTTCTTGCCAATCCAATGGCGTTGTTGCTGCTTGGTTGGCTCTGGCCAGTCTACCTGATCCAATCCACTGAGTAATTCATCCTGATAGTCAGTGATCTTAAAAAACCACTGCTTCATTTCTTTTTGACTTACTTCGCTATCACAACGCTCACAAGCACCTTCTACTACTTGTTCATTAGCCAAGACTGTTTGACAGCTAGGACACCAATTTACTGGTGCTTTGGCTTGATAAGCCAAGCCTTTTTTATAAAGCTCCAAAAACAACCACTGTGTCCATTGATAATAGCCAGGATGACAAGTAGCTAGCTCGGTTTGCCAGTCATAAGAGATAGCCAGTCTTTTAATCTGACGACGAAAGGTATCAATAGCTTTTTTAGTAGTTTTGGCTGGAGGAACACCAGTTTTAATGGCATAGTTTTCTGCTGGTAAACCAAAAGCATCCCAACCAACCGGAAAAAAGACTTGTTGGCCCTGCATACGATAATAACGCGCTAAAATATCTAAAGCTGTTTTAGACTCAACATGGCCTACATGCAGACCAGCGCCAGAAGGATAAGCAAAAGCAAACAATAAATAGAGTTTTTTTGCTGCTTCAACTTGCTGATATTGCTTCAAGCTATGTTGAAACAACTCCTGATCTTCCCAAACAGTTTGCCATTTTTTTTCAATTGCTTGATGATCATAAATAGTGTTGATGGCGGCTGGAGCTGATTGTTTTTTAGTCATATAAATCCTTTTTAATAATCAATTTTGATGTTACTTACCCAGTATTTACTTGATTCATTTAACAACTAAATGGCATACCAATTACTAAAAACTCCCCTGCTGGGGAGCTTTCATCACTACTTTCACTCCCCTATTAAGCTTACTTGCCAAGAAGAAGAGTGGTGAGTAGTTGGTTTAATAACATTACTAACAACTATTATAACTGATGTAGTAAAAATTAGCCAGGTGTGGTCAATCACACATGCTTTTTAAAAAACTGTTACTCATAAAAATAACAACCAGCAACTACTCTACCCCAGAATTAACAAATCATTTATACTAAAATCATGTCTAAAATTTGGCACAGCTTAATTCTGTCTTTAGCAGTGATCAGCGCTTACTTCTGGTTGGCTATTCCTACTTTAAAAAACTATTCTTTACAAGCTTTTATGGTGGTAGTACTGATTTATTTATTGCTTAAGCGCGTACAAAAAGCCAAACTCTGGCATTTAGTCCCCAACTTTGCTTCTGCAGAAATGGCCCTGGCTACTTTTGCTTTTTTGCTGATTATAGGAGCCACTGGCAATACTGACTCAATATTTTTCTTTTTAACTTACCTACATTTGTTTTTTTTAGTACTCACTGCCAAAAGCTTTACTGCTATTGTAATTAGCATGGAAATTATTTTGTTTCATTATGCTTTAAGCACCAATGTCTCCTCAGTTACCATCTCGCACCTTTTAAGTATTCCTGTCATGCTCTTGATTTTTCTATTTGCCAAAGAACAGCACGAAGAGGTTTTAAAAGATCGGCTAATCATTGAAGAAGAAGAAAAAGAAATTAAAGAACTAGAAGCTAAGCTCAAAAGTTTTAATGCTCACTCAAGCAGACCCAGCTAAACTCAATGTCTTGCAGCAACACTTAAGAATTAATGACAGAATCGCCATATATTAGCTGCTGGTTTTTTTGACTTGTTAATGAAAATTAAACTCATCATCAGTACTAGTCTTTGTTTAATCATGCTTGCTCAGAGCACCTCTCTGGTGCTGGCAGACCGACTAGAATCTGATTCTTATGTTATTCAATTTGGTAACTTTAATATGGGCTCTGGGGAACGCGACAGTGCTGGCAGTACTTATCATCTCACCTATACCCTGGGTCAAACTGCACCCGGACCTTTTGGAGAATATGGCAGTACAAGTTACTTTGTTGGCTCTGGTTTTCAATATATTTATCAAATTGATGAATTCAGTTTTACTATTTCTGATATCACTATAGACTTAGGAACCTTAACACCGGGCTCACATAGCACTGACAGTAATCAACTAACAATTAACACCCGTGGTGCTGGTGGTTTTACTATTTATGCTTATGAACTGCACCCCTTGCGTTTAATTAGTGGTGCTGATGAGATTCCCAACACTAGCTGTGATGGTGGTGGCTGTACTATTAGTAATGCTGAAGTCTGGACTAATACCAGCATACCTGGGTTTGGTTTTAATGTTGATGGCACAGATAAAGCCAGTGATTTTACCGATACTACTTACTTTCGACCTTTTGCTGATGAAGAGCAAAGCGAAGCTATGCAAGCCATTATGAACTCTAGTGCTCTAGCTATTAATAGTCAAGCTACAGTTACTTACAAAGCTGGTGTTGATGAAAACCAAATGGCTGGCGATTATGAAACTAGTATTGTATTTGTAGCAGTGCCTGGCTATTAGCCAAATCAACAAAAAATTAACAGTAAATATTAGCAAAAATGAACATTTGTTAATATTTAAACAACAGTTCAATAAAATCTAACTATTAACATGAGCATCCATCAACAGCTTGCTAGATCAACCTACTGGTTAATCAACTTAACTTTGTTATTGTTGTTAATGAACTTAATCCGCCTAAAACCAGCACAGGCTCAAGCCAAAATTGACTTAGGCATTCAGCCTGCTAGTGCTTTTTTGCATGTCAAACCCGGAGAAAAACTTCAACACACCATTAGTTTAGCTAATAAAAGCAATCAGGCGCTGGAATTCACCATGAGTATTGTGGATTTTAAAGCCGATGGCCTCACTGGCCAACCCATACTAAAACGCCGCAGTAGTTTTTATGATCAAGTTAGTTTAAATCCTGATCTTAGTAAACCGTTTGTGCTGCAGGCAGGCGAAAACAAAACCATAAGTTTAGGACTGCAGATTGCTAAAACTGCCCCAGAAAAAGAATATCACCTCACTTTTTTATTCAAAGCTCAGCCAGTTAATAATCGATTTTGGCAGCTTAATGGCTCTGGTAGTCAAATTGGTGGCATTATTGGCAGCAATCTCATTCTCTATCTTTCTCCCACTGGAGAAGATAAATCAGCCATAGATATTGCTCAGATAGAAACCAATCATGTGATTGATAGCCTAGCTCCATTAAGATTTAGTATTCTTGCAGAAAATACAGGAAAAAACTCCCAAGTAGTTCAGGCTAAAGCTAAGCTGTTTAATTGGTTAGACCAACAAGTTAATGAATACTTTTTTTACCCAGATGTGATCTTGGCCCAAAGCACCCGTTTACTGCGCGGCTTACCAGCTAGCCCAGCTATTACTGACCCTCAAGAAATCACTTGGACCAATTATCAAGATCAACTGAGCACTCAACTCCAATACCGACCACTTTTTTTACTTGGCCGCTATCGTTTACAAATCACTGTTAATCAACAAACTCAACAAGTAGAAATCTGGGCCCTGCCGTTCTCTTTAATTGGAGTGGTTTTATTGGGCTTAATGATTGCTGGCGGCTTAAGATACTACCAAAACAGAACACTGTAACAAACAACTAGACTCACCAACCTCACTAACACCATTAGCTAGCCTTTTAACTATCAAGACTCCTGATTCACTAACCCATATACTCCATAAGGCTGTTAATAGACAACCCTCCAGGTAATGGCGAAAGAAGCGCAATTTCCTCAAGCTGCTGAAAGTAAATTAGTGTGCTGAAAGAAGGGTTAAAAAGTTAATTGATTACTAAAGAGGTTGATCTACTAACCCACAAACACCATGAGCTTGTTTATTAACAACCACTCAGGCACTGGCGCAAGGAACACAATTTTCTCGAACTAGTGAGAGCAAAATTCGTGTCCTGGAGCCAAAACTAGAGAGGCTTTTAACTATAAAACAGTCTAGTTTACTCAAAAACCAACACTATCAGCTCGCTTTTAGCCAACCAACTGGACCTTGGAAAAAAACACACTCTCTCAAACTAGTGAGAACAAATTAGCGTCCTAGAGCCAGAACTAGCTAGGCTCTTGATCATTAAATAACCCAATCTACTCAGAAACAACCCTCATCCGCTATTGACAACCAATCAAAAAAAACACTAAACTAATAATACTCACTAATGCGTTTATTACATATCTAGCTAGTGACTAATTCTCTAGTAGCCAACAAAACAAATTTGCATCATAATAAAATTTATCAAAAGTCTAAGCAGTTAAGCCTAATAGCTAAAAATTACTGGTTTTCTTGAGAGAAGCATTAATATTGATTTACTAGAATTGACAAGCGTCGCTGCTTAGAGTAATAATAATAATAATAATAAAGATACCAATATGTCGCCGGCCCAGCTTAAAAAACTCATCATTATCACTCTTGCTGGTACTACTTTTTTATTAGTAGGCAGGTTTTTCAGCACTAGTCGATCTGCCAATTTAACTGATGTTTCAGTCACGCTTTCTAATGCTCGGCCTTCCTTTCGCGGCAAACTTACTACTGGTAATACTGTAGGTTCCTCAGTGGTTTATATTCAAACTACTGCTGGTAGCAATCCTTCTACCTCTTCAGCTCAGATTGTTCCTGACGATGCTTTAGCTATTGGTGATGCCAACAGTTTAGGTAGTTACACTGCTACCACTTCTGGCACTGATGAAGGCACTATTTATATTTCAGAAACTTTGGCTGCTGGTGATGCCGACAACAATGATGAGGTGATCTCCACTGCTTCTGCAGATTTAACTGTACGCTTTACCACTGCCAATGCCATTCCTAATGGTCGATTTAGAATCTTAGTGCCAGCGGCCTGGGACGACAGCGCTGCTGCTGATGGCATTCCTGACGATGGTACTTTTGACTTTACTGATGGCACTCCATCAGTCACCTGCCCTAGCAACGCTACTGCTACCTATGACTTTGTATCTGGAGCAGCCACTGCTTCAACCACTACTATAGGCAGTAACCAATATCACTCCTTTGAATGTGCCTACTCTGGCACTGGTGCTGTTGGTACTGCTTTTGATGCTTCTAGCAATGATGCCATTACTATTTCCTCTTTAATTAATCCTGCCCCTAAAAGCGATCACTCTACTGGCACTGCTGATACTCACAGCATCATCGTCCGTCATTTAGACGCTAGCTTAAATGTTGTAGACTCCACTACTGTTAAGGTAGGCACTATTGAAGCAGTGAAGGTTACTGCTACTGTTGAACCCTCTTTAACTTTTGAGATCATTCCCGTAAGTAGTGGCGGCAGTGCTTGTGGCTTTGCTGGCGGTACTGATGTTACTACTACTGCTTATAGTGTGCCATTTGGCACAGTTTCTATTAGTAGTTTTACTGATGCTGCTCATACCTTAAGCATCTCTACTAATGCTGAAAATGGTTATAGTGTAACTGTTAAGGCCAATGATCAATTAGGCAAGGACTCGCGCACTTGTGTAGGCGATCCTACTGCTAGTACTAATGCCTACTGTATTCAAGATTCAACTGGCGATGACAGCAGCATGACTCATACCACTAGTGCTGACTGGGCTAGTAGCAGCAATGTGGGTTTTGCTTATTCTCTACATGATAACAATAGTAAGGTTACTGAAGCCTTTGCTTATAATGAAAGTGGTCGTAGTTTTTCTGCCCGCCAGTTTGCCGATAATGAACAAGGCGAGTCTGCGCAAACTATTTTTAGCGATACTGTTCCTTCTAGCAATGATAATCTACTGGTTTGTTACCGAATTATTCCTGATGTACTCAATGCTGCTGGTGATTATGAAAATTCTTTAGAATATGTTGCTACTGCAACTTTTTAATCAGCTTAAACTGAACTATTAACAATAATAACTCAAGATAATAAATTAACCATAACAATTTTTATGACTGCCCAACTCAAACCTTTTTCACTAATCCGTCTAAGCAAAGCTCTGTTAATCATTGGCGTAATGTTAAGTGCGTTAATACTTAGCTTAGGACAACTAACCAAGCCAGTGAATGCTCAAAAAGAAAATGCTATTAGCTTAACTGCTATTCCACCACGATTGGGCGATCAGGGTCAGATCGAGATCAAGCCCGGAGAAAAACACCAAGCCCAAATCAAGATCTTTAATGAAAGTCAAGAAACTTTGGACGTAGAAACTTTTGTGCAAGACTTTATTGTTGATGAAGATGGCAAAACTCCTATTGCTCTTGAAGGCAAGCTTTCTAATCGCTGGAGCTTGGCTTCTTGGATCACGGTTAGTCCTAATGTTAACAAAATTGCCCCACGACAAACTGTGTTATTAAATGTACTGATCGAGGTGCCAGCAGATGCTCTTCCAGGTGGCCATTATGCAATGATTTTGCATCAGCCAGTCACTCCAGGAGCTGAACTAAATCAAGCTAATCAAGCTGCTGCTAGCATTGCTCAAAAAGTTGGCACTTTACTTTATGTAGTGGTTGAAGGACCAGTAAATGAAGAAGCTTTTATCCGCAACTTTGAGATTGCTCAATTTTCAGAATATGGTCCAGTTCCCTTCTCTTATGAGATTGAAAACCTCTCTGACATTCATATCCGCCCTCGGGCTAATTTAGAAATCTATAACCTTTTTAACCAACGCGTAGCAAATATTACTGTTCCTACCAAAAACATTTTTCCTTTTACTAGCAGAGATTTTCAAGGCGAATGGGAACGCATCTGGGGCTTTGGTTGGTATAAAGCTAAGCTGGTAGTTAGTTATGGTAGCGGCCAATTAATTACTAATACTAGACATTTTTGGTTATTACCCATCAAGATTATCCTAGCTGCCTTGATTTTGCTACTAACTGCAGTGATCATTATCTTGGCTATTCGCCGTCATTATCAGCATCGCCAAAAGCTAGAGCAAAAAAAGCTGCAAGCTTTGCAAGAAAAAGTTAAAAAGCTAGAAAATGAGCAGTAATAACTGCTGATTTTACTGGTGACACGCTTTATTAGAAGATTCCAATCAGCAGCAAACCAACTTGGCAACCAAATTAATCAAAAATAAACCAATGCCGCGATGGAGTCGAATTACTTTACGTTATTTATTGAGTTTGATTTGGCTGATCATCAGCCAATGGCTATGGCTCTTACTTCTCTTTCCTGCTAACTCACAGTTAGCCCAAGCCCAAACCACTCAAACAGATACTGAAAATGTGGCTGTTAGCGCTACTGTACCAGATAATCAAGCACCCTCTACTCCCATCTTGATCGCACCTAGTAACAACTCTTATCTCACTACTAATACACCCACTTTTATCTGGGAAGAGTGCACTGATGATCGCGGCATGGATCATTATGAACTTTATCTTAATGGCAGCTTACACTTTAACAACATTCCCCTAGTTGATACCGATAACAGTCAGTTTACTCTTGACTATGATGCTGGTACTGGTCGCTATAGTCTAACTCCCAAAACAAGTCTAGCTGATGCTACTTATACTTGGAAAATCCGTGCTGTTGATTTATTAGATAACTATGCAGACTCAGTTACTTGGACTTTTACTGTTGATACTTTAGCGCCAAATTTTACTTTAACTCAGATTGGCAGTGAAACAGTCTCGATCTCTGCTCAAGATGCCAGCACTGTGCCTAGTGAGCCCATTGAGTTAACTACTAATGAGCCTTTACTTGTGGCTAATGGTGAAGCCAATAGTACTGTAGTGTTAGTAGTTACTATCCCTGGCGACCCCAATCAAACCCACACTACTACTATTAATGGCAGTGGCAACTGGAGTAAACAACTAGGTATCTTGCCTCGAGATGTTGTTATTGTTTTAGACTTTACTATTACTGACCAGGCTGGTCATGTTAGTGTGCTTAATGACGTTCCTTTTATTATTCGTACTCAATATTTTTTCCAACCCACCCAAACTCCTGTTCCTAGTCCTACTCCCACTCTCCACCCCTTGGTCACTCCTTCACCCACTCCTTTAATAGCACTTACACCCACTTTGTCGCCAACTCCAGCCAAGCCTCCCTTACCTTTACCTTCAATTCCTGCAATTCCACCTAAAGAAATAGTTCATGAAGTTGTTCAAGAAATTAGCGAACGTATGCCTCCAAGTATCACCACTGCTTTAACGCAAGCACCAGAGGTAATTAAAAAAGTCTTCAATCAAACCCTAAAAACCTTAGCACCAGTAGCCAACTTAGTCCTAGTCACTGCTATTCCTGCTATTGGGCTGATTAGTTTATTGCTCCAATTTGGTAGCCGGCTTTCTTTAGACTTTTTAACCAAGCTTTTGCAGATCATTGGCCTGCTGCCTTTAGGAAAACCCCAGGGTGTTGTGTTTGATAGCGAGACTTACCAACCAGTGCCTTTTGCCCTGCTGACTTTTTATCAACACCAACAAGGCCAGGATGTTTTAATTGGTGAAACCGTGGTCACTGATGACCAAGGCATTTATCAAGGTGTTCAGTTACCACCAGGCGAATATCGTTTAACTGTGCAACATCAAGACTATCTGTTCCCTAGTCAAAAAAAACGACCAGCTCATTTAAGCATCAAAGATTATTATTTAGGTGAAGTTTTTACTATTGACTCTACAGAAAAACAGCAGTTTTTCTTGATCCCTATGGATGCTGTTAATCCTGCTAGCCGCTACTCAATTAAGACTAGAGCCCGTTTAGCTTTAACTCGCCTAGCTCGCTTCAATCATCATCTTATTTGGCCGCTTTTCATCATTTCTGGCGCTCTAGCTATTATCTTTCGCAGTTTATGGAATACCATTGTTTTTATACTTTATAGTTTGGCCTTAGCAAAACGAGCCCAAACTTGGTTTAGTGTGGCTGATATTACTGGCTTGGTAGTTGATCAACAAGGCCAGCCAATTAAACAGGCTATTGTAAAACTCTCTAAAGCTCAAACTAATAGAGTGACCGCTGTAACTAGTTCTGATCAAGACGGCAAGTTTAGCTTTAGGGATCAGCAAGGTAAGTATCAACTGCAAGCTTATAAACAAGGCTGGCAAGAAGTCACTGATCAGCCAGCTATGGTTCTCAGTGAGCTTAATACTACACAAGAACCGCAGCAAGCAGTGGTGGTAATGAAGAAGGTGTTAGAAGCAGTTTCTTAGTAAACGGCCTGGGGTGTTAGAGATGGTGTTGTTAAAGTTGGTATAGCCACGATTTAGCAAGGAGTAGTATTTTTGTCTAGGTCATGAGTGAGTTTTAGTTGCTGATTATTAGACCAACCTTGATTAATGATCAAAAGCCTCTCTATTTTTGGTTTCAGCAAACTAATTTTGCTCTCACTGGTTCGAGAGAGTGTGTTTTTTTGCCAGGGCCCAGTTGGTTGGCTAAAAGCCAGCTGATAGTGTTGATTTTTGAGTAAACTACTTAATGATCAAGAATCTCTCTAGTTTTGGCTCTGGGTCACTAGTTTCCTCAACCCATAAAGGGAGTTGGCAATGGTGATTCCACCATCATTTCCCAGTGGTTATCTAAAATCTAACTCATGGTGTTGGTGGGTTAGTAGATTAAGCTTTTTAACACTCAAAAAAACACTCTTCTTTTCAAAGTAATTTAATCTGCAAATGTAGTTGAAATTAAAAGTATGTTTAATAGTTAATAAACTCACCTAGTTCTGGCTCCAGTGCGCTAATTTTGCTCTCACTGGTTCGAGAAAATTGTGCTCCTTGCGCCATCACCTGGATGGTTATCTACTGACAACCTTATGGAGTATATGAGCTAGTAAATCTAGCTATTTAATGTTCAAAAAAATCACAGTTTTGCTGCGGCGTTAATGTTTTTAAGTGCTAGGCTTGGGTGCAATTACTAAGTTTCAAATACTAAATTTTAAAAACTAAGAGAGATAGCTATTACCTCTTAAACCAAAACCTGCTTCGCTTTATTCTTGCGTTTTCTTTGCACAAATTTAGCCCAAAGCTTATAATATTGCAATTATTAAACTATTCTTGCAATATTATTGAATAATTATTGCAACCTCTAGCAAACTATTATTGCAATTTGCTGAAAAACATTACAACTATTACTTACTATATCTTTCTCATTTTGATTTGGTAAATTTTTCTCTCACCCGAAACAGATCAGCTAAAAAATAGCTGCAAAATCAGCATTCACTATCATTGAAAATCTCAAATAATTATAAAAAGATTGGATTATAAACTCTAACTATTTAATTGTTGCAAATAGGCTAAAAGCTGTTGAGGAGCCTCTACTCGAGGAAAGTAGTGGTTAACAAT
This sequence comes from Minisyncoccota bacterium, assembly GCA_014728425.1. Taxonomy (GTDB): domain Bacteria; phylum Patescibacteriota; class Microgenomatia; order UBA1400; family PJMF01; genus WJLO01. The sequence continues at coordinate 14,608 of WJLO01000059.1, forward strand.
TCCTAAATCATCTTCCATTGCTGCTACTAAACGATTAAAAACCCGAAAAAGACGTTTCTTTAATTGGTCGGTCAAATCTTTTTGCTTGTTCTTTACCATTAGCAATTGCTTGAGTTCTTTGCTAATGCCAGAGTAAGCACGCGCAAGGTCATTTAAAGATAATCTTTGTTGCAAAATTACTTGTTCGTCACCCCACTGCCATTGATTAACTCTCATAATCACTACTTGCTGCGCATAGAGTTTAGCTACTAAATCTAACAAGCTGGTAGGAAAGTTGTTGGGATACAGATAGACTCCTCTAGTTAGGTTAATTGCTTTAAGTTGAATTAACTGATCACGCAAATAACGAAAGCCTGGATCATTTTTAGGCGCTGTTAAGCATAGTAAAATCGACCATTCTCCTTGCCAATCCTGCCAATGGTCTTGCAGCACTGGCCATTTTTGTACTAGCTGATGTTGGCCGGTTTTAGTTAAGCTTAATAACAAGCCCTGATCACTTTGGCTAGTGATTAACCAACCTTTTTTCTTTAACCAAGCAACCAATGATCGCCGACCTGATTTGCTCAAATCTGGCAACAAAAACTTTAAATCTGCATACTCTACCCAGCGGTTTTGGGTTGCTACTGGATAAAGCCATAGCATTAATTTTTGGGTAGTAATTTTCATTATTTTAAATAATGCAAAAATATAACTAGATCTTAATTCATCTGCAAAAAAAGTTATCCACAATATCCTACCCAAAACTCCAAAATCTTACTTGCATGCCCTAAAAAATTCTGTTCCTTTAAATAAAAAGTTGATAAATCAGCAAAAACTTTATTAGTATTCTTATTTTGCCAGATATTCCTTAATATATTACCCCAAAACTAGCAAGAAACACAACCAGCAATTTTGTTAAAAACTAGTGATTTGTTCACTAACCTCTACTTGAGTCTTGTTAACAGCTTCTTGCTTTTGATCTAAATAGTAATACTTTGTTCATCATGAAAATTTGTGAAAGTATTCCATTATTCCCGAATTTTAACCCAAAGTTAATAGTGCTTCATAACCTTGTGAAAAACCCTAAAAATCCCCCTAGCAACCAGGCATTGACGAGTTTAAGTTAATTATTTAAGCTGATTACATCATTAATAACTGTCTAATGAATCTGGTTAATAGCTAAACACCAACATCAGTTCAAAAATAACTGTCCAACTGCCCAATGATTAATCAAAATCTTTACTTTACTAGCATTTTGCAAAGCTTTTCCACATTTTTGGCTAATCATGATGTGCCAGCTACTCAACAACTAGCTGCTAAAGAAATCTTTACCCACTATCTTAAACAAAAAAAACATTGGCAAGCCTGGGAGCCAGCTGCTATTAAACAGTTTTGCCAACAACAGCAAGCTCCTAGTTCTCTAACATCGCTTTTGACCCAGTTTGTGACTAAGCATCCTCCATACCAGACAGCAGTTTTTCTTCATCAATTCCTATTAGCACTAAAAAAAGATGGTTGCTCAAAAGCAACTTTGCGTAATTACAAAAGTGATATCAAGCAATTTTTTAAATTTACCCAACAACAACACTTAAAAGAGATCATTAGTAAACCCAAACTCCAGGCTTTCGCCAGATATCAAGCTAAAAAAGGTCTTAAGTCATCCACTATTACCCGTAAATTTTCTAGTCTAATTCAGTTTGCCTTATGGCTTAAACAACAAAAGATCTGGCTTAATGCTCCAGCTTGGTTAAAGCCAGGTTATGTCTTTGAGCTTAATAACCAGCCAACTATTCCTCATGCTGCTGACTCATTAACCACTAGTCAATCTGCTAATAAAAATCAACCTCCAACTAAGCAGAGAGTCAAAGCCTTGGCCAAAAAAATCCTTAGTCACGTCAAGCCAGCCAAGTCTAAAAAACCAACTCAGTCATTTAAGCTACCTCAAATCAAATTTAAAGCTGATTATCAGCCCACGGCCAGAAAAAAACAAAGTCAGCGTTTTGCTTTACAGCAAAATTTAGCCAAACTTAACCAGAAATTCCAGGCTGCGCGTACTCAATTTCAGCAAAATCTATTACCCTATCTTAACTTGGTACTAGTGGGTTTAGCCTTAACTGGCTTAGGGGTATTTGGCTATCAACAGTTTTTTACCGAAGTAGCCTTGCCCTTTGCTTATCCTAGCTCTTTAACTAGACCTAACCGCATTTTATCCTTTCAGGGTCGGCTCACTGATACTGCTCAAACCCCAGTGGTTGACCCTATTACCATGAGTTTTAAGCTTTATGACAGCTCTTCTGGTGGATCTCAATTATGGCAATCCAGTAACTGTAGTATTGATCCAGATCAAGATGGGATTTTTACGGTCAACTTAGGTGCTGGCAGTGGCGGTGGTGGTGATAATGAAGACTGTGGTAGCGAGATCAAGGATCATGTTTTTACTGAATATAGCAATGTCTGGCTAGAAGTCACTGCTGGAGGTGAAACTTTTACCACCCGTCAGCCTATCCGCACAGTAGCTTATGCGCTCAATGCCGAAACCGTGCAAGGTTATCCTGCTTCTGCTTCTGCAGTAGAAAATACTTTATTAATTATGGACAACAATGGTGAGGTTGTTTTAGGTAATGCTAATCCTAAGCTCAAGGCTACTGGTGATTCTTTTACTATTGAGGCCAAAAGTCTCACCATGCAAACCACTAGTGGCAGTAATGGTAATTTGATCTTTGATGCTGATGGTACTGGGGCAATTTTGGCTTATGATAATCTGCATGCGCCTACTGCTACTATCAGTGCTACTTATGCTACTGGCATTGCATTAGTGGCTCGAGGAGGTCCCTCTGGTTCAGTTAGTATTCAAGAATGGCAAGATAGCGCTGGTAATACTTTAACTGTAGTAGATGAGAGTGGCAATATTGGGATTGGTACTGATAGCCCAGGTGCTGAGCTTGATGTGCGTGGTGCCATTAATGCTGGCACCAATGGCACTGAGTTCGTGGTAGATAGTTCAGGTAATGTAACTACTGGTACTTGGCAAGGCACAGTAATTGCTGCAGATTACGGAGGCACTGGTGATGATACTTCCTCTACTACTGGCGTACCTTATATTGACTCTGGCAATTGGCAGTATGAAGCTGTGCTCGACGAAACCAGAGGTGGAACTGGTAATTCTACTTATGCTACTGGTGATATTTTATACGCCTCTGGCTCTAATACTCTAACTACTCTGGCTGCTGGCGCTGATGGCAAGGTGCTTAAGCTTGCTAGTGGCGTACCTAGCTGGGAGGACGAAAGTGGGGGTGGTGGTTATTGGAGTCGCACTGCTGGAGTATTATCACCAGATACTACTAATGATGTTGTAGCTGCTACTTCTTCAGCCACCACTGTAGCGACTTTTACTGCTACTAGCAGCAATGATGCCATGCAAGTTGGTGGAGCTGCTGCTTATCTTACTATTGATGCCTCTGGCAATTTAGCTGGTACTGGCTCACCAAATATTAGTGGCATTGGCGATCTTACTGCTGGAGGTACTATCACCTTTTCTGGTTTAACTGCTGATCGCTTTGTTAAAACCACTACTGGTGGTGAGTTAACTGTTAGTCAATATATTGATCTAACTAGTGAAGTTACTGGTGTACTACCTTTAGCCAATGGTGGTACTAGTAAAAACATCACTGCAGATAACGGTGCTATTGTTTACTCTGATGCTGATTCTTTTGAGCTTTCTAGTATTGGTAGTGCTGGTGATATCTTAACCTCTGGTGGAGCTGGAGCGCCTACTTGGACTGATCCTGATGATTTAACTGGCTCTGGTTGGTTTGAAAACACTGATAATGTTTTACATCCGCGCAAAGAATATGGCGGCGTGGCTGAGTTAGCCATTGGTGGGACTGCTACAGCTAGTGCCAACTTCCATGTTGGGGTTAATGGGGATTTGCAAGCTGGTGGAGCTGCAGCTGATGTTGCCTACTCTCGTTTTGGCACCGGCACTACTGGTCATTCCTTAGCAGCTGCTGATGACTTACTAGTAACTGGCTTGTTTGAAGTTGATGATGCCGCTTATTTTGATACCTCAGTTACAGTTGATAACTTGTTTCTCGATGCCAATACCCTTTCTAGTACTTCAGGAGGTATCACTCTTGACGCTAATGATGGTGACGTTACTCTAGCCACTAATGATAACTTAAATCTAACTGCTGCGATTGACTTGATTTTTGGTGGCAGCACTTCATTAGGAGAAACCACTGGGGCTGCTGATTCTGGAGCCTACTTAGTGGGAATCTTTGATGAGTTTGCAAACAGTAGTAATACTACTGTCCAGGAAGTAATCAATGACCTTGACGACGCAATCGAAAACTTGGAAACCGGCTCTTCTGGCTTGTGGACTCGTGACAGTGGCGTAATATCTCCCGGAACTACCAATGATGTTGTAGCTGCTACTTCTTCGGCTACCACTGTAGCGACTTTTACTGCTACTAGCAGCAATGATGCTTTTGTAGCTGGTGGAATACTTGGCTATATCACTATTGATGCCTCTGGCAATTTAGCCGGCGCTAATACGCCCAACTTTTCTGGTATAGGCAACCTCAGTGCTGGCGGCACCATCACCTTTTCTAACCTAGTTGCTGATCGCTTTGTTAAAACCACTACTGGTGGTGAGTTAACTGTTAGTCAATATATTGATCTAACAAGTGAAGTTACTGATGTACTACCTTTAGCCAATGGTGGTACTAGTAAAAACATTACTGCAGATAACGGTGCTATTGTTTACTCTGATGCTGATTCTTTTGAGCTTTCTAGTATTGGTAGTGCTGGTGATATCTTAACCTCTGGTGGAGCCGGAGCGCCTACATGGACCGCCCCAGGCGATATTGATAGTTCTGGCTGGTTTGCCAATACTTTAAATGTGCTGCACCCCAAAGATGAGTATGGCGAGGTAGCTGAGTTAGCCATTGGTGGGACTGCTACAGCTAGTGCTAACTTTCATGTTGGAGCTGATGGCCATGTCACTGGCCAACTCTTCCAAGACACTTCTAATAATGACTATTATCTTGATCCGTCTGGATCAACTTCCTTATTAGTAGCTGGTAATGTAGGGATTGGCACCACTGACCCAGATGGTCGTTTACATGCCATGCGCTCTAGTGGCATTGTGGCTGATTTCACTGATGATGGCAATAACCGCGATCTCTCAGTAATTAGAATGGGTAATGGCGCCACTAGTAGTACTTTTGGTTATTATTTTGCCTATGATGGCGCTGGTTCTGGTGATGCCAATTATTTAAGATTAGTGTCGGAAAATGCCGAAGGCACTGACTTTGATATTTTCCAGTTTGGCCATACCACTGGCGGCATGGATATTTATGGTGGCTATAGCTCTACAGGAGTGACCATTGAACAAGATGGAGATATCTTTACTAGTGGTAACGTTGGTATTGGGACAACTGCGCCTATAAATGACCTTCATATCTTGGGTGCAGACCCTATTTTATATCTGCAAGACTCAGCTCAAACAGCCAGCTCTGCCGTTTCTTATATCAGGTTTATGGAATCTGATGCTGGCGGAGATACCGAACATGGTTTTCAAATTGGTAATACTGGCGACATGTATCAAATTGCCTATACTAGCGATGATAACAATGGAGCTGGATCATATTCTGATCTAATCACTGTACTTAATGATGGCAGTGTAGGAATTATCAATGATACCCCTAGCCCCGAAGTAAGTTATGGTTCTGGAGGTTTACTTGACATTGACGATGGTACTGGCAATGGTACGTTATCCATCAGGGGCGGTAATGTTCATGCAGAACTAAACAGAGGGGCAGCCAACCGCAGAAATGAACTGATTTTTCTCAATGCTAACACTCCAGAATGGTATCTTGGCGAAGCTGATTCTGATGATGCTGGATCTGGAACTGAGTTTTTTATTGGAGAATCTGCTGGTGGAGCCAACGCTCACTTCTGGATAGAGTCTGGTGGCAATACTGGCATTGGGACGACGAGTCCAGATAATTTACTAGAAGTTGCCGGCTCAGGCGGCATTTTAGTTGACCACACCGGCACTAGTGATGTGGGACTTACCATTCAAGCCGCTACCTCAGGTCGTGCACAAATTACTCTTGAAAACTCATCTGGAACCGACATTTGGCGCTATGGTCTTACTGGTGCCGGAAGTCCTAATTTTAGTTTCTATGACCAAACACAAAATGCATTAATACTAGAACAAAATGGAGATATTTTAATGAATCCAGGTGGCAACGTCGGCATTGGGGCGACGAGTCCAGCAACCAACCTAGACATAGAGCTTGCATCTTCTGGTGATGTTTTTGAGGGAGGAATTAAAATTAGCAGAGGGGGAACAGGCTACCTTCAATTAATTCAAGCCACTAGTGATACTTCTGATTTTGTGCCCTCCATTAAA
>WJLO01000060.1 GCA_014728425.1 Minisyncoccota bacterium
GGTTAAAGGTGATGACATTCCTGCTCCTACTGTGCCAGAGTCATTCAGAGTTTTAACTCGAGAGCTTAACTCTCTGGGCTTAGATGTTCGTGCTCTTGATTTAGAAGAAGAGGAGGAGCCAGAAGAAGCTGATGATGAACAACCAGCCAGCAACGACCAAGATGACCAAGATGATCAATCAGCTCAGGCTGGGGACGATGATGCGGATGATGACAACGATGCTGACGATGCTGACCAAAGTGAAGATAATCAAGAATCAGCAACTACTGATTCAGACCAAGATCAAGAAAATCAAAAAACTAAATAACAACTAATTAACTAAAATTTATTATGAAAAACATTGTTGACTTTTCCGCTTTGCAAATTAAGATTGCTTCCCCACAAGACATTTTGTCTTGGTCTCATGGAGAGATTAAAAAACCAGAAACCATTAACTATCGTTCTTTAAAGCCAGAAAAAGATGGCTTATTTGACGAAAAGATTTTCGGACCAGTTAAAGATTATGAGTGTTATTGTGGTAAATACAAACGAATTCGTTACAAGGGCATTATTTGTGATAAATGTGGTGTAGAAGTCACTCAGTCACGAGTGCGTAGAGAACGCATGGGTCATATTAATTTAGCAGCCCCAGTAGTTCATATTTGGTTTTTTAAAGGAGCTCCTTCAAAACTGTCATTGTTATTAGGCATGTCGCCTCGTAACCTTAACTCTATTATCTACTTTTCTCAATATGTAGTTTTAACAATTGATCCAGATGAAAAAGTCAAAGTTTTAGAGAAACTGGCCATTAATTCAGAAACTGCTTTAGATGAACTTAAAGATACTGCTGCTCAAGAAATTGAAGTCATTAAAACTACTTTAAAAGAGGATCAGCAAAAACTCAAAGATAAGGTTTCTAACAAAGAAACTTTGCAACTTAAATTAAATGAGTTGGAGCTGAAAGCTAAACAAAACATCACTAGTGTTAAAGAGCAACTCAAACAACAACTAGAGCAGACCGAAGAGATTTACAAAACCATTAAAAGCAAAGTTAAAAAGATTAAGGTAGGTACGGTTTTGAGTGAAGATGAGTACTTAAAGTTGGCTGATTATGATGCTGTGGATCATTTTAAAGTAGGCATGGGTGCAGAAAGTGTTTTAGAGTTAGTTAAGGCTTTAGACCTTGATAAATTAGTGGTTAAGTTGAGAAAACAGATGCTTGAGAGTAAAGGTGCCAAAAAAGTCAAAGCTACTAAACGTCTAAAGGTTGTTGAGGGTTTGAAAAAAGCCAATACTGATCCAAGCTGGATGTTTTTAACTATTTTGCCAGTGTTGCCTCCAGATTTACGTCCTATGGTGCAGTTATCTGGTGGTCGGTTTGCCTCTTCAGATTTAAATGATCTTTATCGACGAGTGATTAATCGTAACAACCGCTTAAAGCACTTAATTGACTTGGGTGCTCCAGAAATTATTTTGCGTAATGAAAAACGAATGTTGCAAGAATCAGTTGATGCTTTAATTGATCGTTCGCAATCACGTCAATCACGCCGGCGTCGTTCTCGTCGTCAGCTACGGTCTTTATCAGAGATGTTGCGAGGCAAGCAAGGTCGGTTCCGTCAAAACTTGCTAGGTAAACGAGTGGATTATTCTGGTAGATCAGTAATTGTGGTTGGCCCAGAATTAAAGATTCATGAATGTGGTTTGCCAAAAGATATGGCTTTAGAAATGTTTAAGCCTTATGCTTTGCATGAGTTGATTAAACAGGGCATTGCTCCTAATGTGAAAAACGCCCGTTATTTAGTTGAACGCCGGGAACCAGAAGTTTATGATGTTTTAGAAAAAGTTACCACCAATCACCCTGTGATCTTAAACCGAGCCCCTACTTTACACAAGTTGGGCATGCAAGCTTTTTATCCTATTTTAGTTGAAGGCGATGCTATTCGCGTACATCCTTGTGTTTGTGCTGGTTACAATGCTGACTTTGATGGTGATCAAATGGCAGTTCATGTGCCATTAACTAAACAAGCTCAGCAAGAGGCTATTGATTTAATGCTACCCACTCAAAACTTGCTTAAGCCAGCTAATAGTGAGCCTATTACCGTGCCTAATAAAGAGATGGCTATGGGTATTTTTTATCACACTAGCATTGATCGCGAACTAGAGCCTTATCCTACTGTTTTTGCTAACAAAGCTGAGGCTCATCATGCTTATCAAGCAGGTGCTTTAAGGTTGCGTCAGCCCATTAAGCTACGAGTAGCCAATAAAAAGGCTAGTAAATTAATTACTACCACTGTTGGCCGCTTAGAGTTTAATGATATTTTGCCTGGTTCAGTAGAGTTTGTTAATCAGGCCATTAAAGCTAAAGACATTAAGCGAGTGGTAACCGAAGCTATTGAGCAAGAGCCAGCTGAAGAGGTGGCTAAGTTAATTGACAATATCAAAGATCTAGGTTTTAGGGCTGCTAATAACTCTGGTTTATCAGTGTCAGTGACTGATTGTGCCATGATTCCCGAAAAAAACGAGATTGTTCACCAAGCAGAGAAAAAAGTTGGTCAAATTCAAGACAACTACCTGCAAGGCTTGTTAACAGATGAAGAACGTCGTCGGGCCACTTTTGATGTTTGGCTAAAGACCACTGATAAAGTAGCAGAAAAAACTTGGTCTACTTATCCAGAAAACAATGCTGTAAAAGTAATGATTAATTCTGGCGGTACTCGAGCTTCTAAAGATCAAGTTAAACAGTTAGCAGCTATGAGAGGTTTGGTAGTTGATCCTTTGGGTAATATTGTTGAGATGCCTACTAAATCTAACTTTAGGCAAGGCTTATCTATTTTTGAGTATGTAACTTCTGCTCGTGGTTCTAGAAAAGGTTTAACAGACTCAGCTATTAAAACTGCTGATGCTGGTTATTTAACCCGTCGGTTAGTAGATGTCTCTCATGATGCCATTATTAGACTCCCAGATTGTGGCACTGATAAAGGTATTGAGATTTGCCGTGAGCAACGACCAGATTCTTTTGTTAATCGTATTACTGGCCGAGTGGCTGCTCAAGATATTAAGTTAGGTCGGAAAACTCTGGTTAAGGCTAATGAGATTATTACTGCTAAAGTAGCAGAGACTTTGGCTCAAGAAGAAGTTGATAGTGTTCAGGTTCGTTCACCACTGACTTGTGAGGCTACTAAGGGCCTATGTGCCAAATGTTATGGTTGGGACTTTTCTAATCGTAAATTAGTAGAGATCGGCACTCCAGTAGGAGTAGTGGCTGCTCAATCGATTGGTGAGCCCGGTACTCAATTAACCATGCGAGTCAAGCACTCAGGAGGAATCGTCGGTTTAGACGTCACCCAAGGTTTACCTCGAGTGGAAGAGTTATTAGAAGCTCGTAATCCTAAATCAGCTGCCTTAATTGCTCATATTGCAGGTAAGGTTGAGATCACTCAAGAAAAAGGTGATCAAGTGATTACTATTAAGACCACTACTGCTCCTGTTGATAAAGAGTCTTACACTTTGCCAGCTAATGTTAATTTACAAGTAGCTGATGGTGATTTAGTGCATGTGGGTCAAAAATTGACTAGCGGCTCTGTAAACTTACAAGAGCTTTTACAGGTTAAAGGCTTGATTGCTACCCAACAGCATGTAGTTAGTCAGGTGCAGCAGGTTTATGAGTCTCAAGGCATTACTATTAATGATCGTCACTTTGAAGTTATTGCCTGTAAAATGGGTGATAAAGTTCAGATCGAGCTTTCTGGTGATACTGATCTATTAACTGGTGATGTTGTTGAACGCAGTTACTTTATTGAAGTTAATGAAGCTACTATGGCAGCTGGTGGTGAGCCAGCTACTGCTAAGGTGTTGTTGCTAGGTATTACTCGTTCAGCTTTATTTACTAGCTCTTGGTTGTCAGCAGCCTCGTTCCAGCACACCAAAAATGTTTTAACTGATGCTGCTGCCACTGGTAGCATTGATTACCTAGAAGGACTTAAAGAAAACGTTATTATTGGTCGGTTAATTCCTACCAGTAAAGAACGAGCTATTATTGAGGAATAATCTGGATCGTGTTAAAATCAAACACTCATTATGCCAACAATTAACCAACTCATTAGAAAAGGCGGCCGTAAACGCAAAAAAAAGCGAGTTAAAGCTACTGCTTTGCGTAAAAGCTGGAATGCTTTAAAAAATCGTCCGGTCTCAACTACGAACCCTCAGAAACGAGGCGTGTGTACCGTAGTTAAAACCATGACTCCTAAAAAACCCAACTCTGCTTTACGAAAGGTAGCTAGGGTGAGGCTTTCTAACAAGATTGAAGTTACTGCTTATATCCCTGGTGAAGGTCATAATTTAGCAGAACACAGTGTAGTTATGGTCAGAGGAGGAAGAGTAAAAGACCTGCCTGGAGTAAAATATCATGTTATTCGTGGAAAGTATGATTGTGCTGGCGTAGAAGATCGTAAGAGTAGCCGCAGTAAGTATGGAGTAAAGGCAGAGTAATATGAGGACTAAGCAAGCTAAAAGACGTACTATTGACCCAGATCCTAAATACCACTCTACCAAAGTGGCTAAGTTGATTAATCGGTCAATGAGAGATGGTAAAAAAACCGTGGCTCAAAAACAAGTTTATCAAGCTTTAGCAACAGTAAAAGCCAAGACTAAGCAAAAAGTTCCTCAAATTTTAGATGAAGTGTTGCAAAACATTGCTCCGCAAATGGAGGTGCGTTCTAGGCGCGTAGGTGGAGCTTCTTATCAAGTGCCTATGCCAGTGCGAGGTCGTCGAGGTTTTTCTTTGGCAGTACGTTGGTTGGTAATGGAAGCTAATAAACGACCTAGTGCTCAATATCGCACTTATGCAGCCAAACTAGCAGCTGAAATGCTAGATGCTTTAAAACATCAAGGTGGTGCTATTGAGCGCAAAAAAACTGCTCATCGCATGGCCGAGTCTAACAAAGCCTTTTCTCACTTTAGATGGTAGGTGGGTTTAAATTCCCCTTGCTAATCTGGTCGTTTTTCTTTAAAATAATTCCTTTGTAGTTATCTCAAGAACTAAGCTAGAATAAGTACTATGGCAAAAGCTAAAGCACCTAAGACTATTCCTTTAAACCGTGTGCGCAACATTGGGATTATTGCCCATATTGATGCTGGTAAAACTACCACTACTGAACGAATTTTGTTTTACACTGGTCGAACTTACAAGATTGGTGAGGTTCATGA
>WJLO01000061.1 GCA_014728425.1 Minisyncoccota bacterium
ATCAGCCAATATCAAATTAGTTTAACAGGTGGTAAAAAAGTAGGAAAAGATGTTTGAGATAAAAAATTAAAAAGTATTAGTGCGCGAATTTCAAGTTAAATGTAGGGGAATGTAAAGTTTCTATAAAGTATGTTATAATTATTTATATTATTAAGTAGTAATTACATATGAACAAAAGTCCAGAACAGCCTCAACAATCTCACGCTCGAATTGGCAGTGGAGTTGATTCAGTCACCAGTGTTGATGAATACCAGCCTGATCTGTCTGCTTTTTACAACAGGCTTTTTGCAATAATGGGATTAACTCCCCATCCAGAACTTCCTATCACACATAATCCTGTTCTTAACCAATCATCTGAAACAACTATTGATCAAACTACCCAGTGGTTAGTGGAATACGCCGCTGCTCAAAATCTTGACAAATGGTACGAAAGCATGCAGCGGGGACACGTGGGAGGACCGGGTCCTGCAGAATTAACAGCTACTCAAGTAGTTACTAATACCACTGAGGGTGAGAAGCCAGATGCATGTAGGTTTGCGCGCATTGACACAAAAACGGGTTATACCCCTCCATGCGCTCAGCCGCCGTCAAAAACCAGAGGTGTCCAAGAGGATGAAGGGTCAGAAACCAGAGGTGTCCAAGAGGATGAAGGGTATGAATTTTTCTATCCAAACATGCCGAAGATTCTTCCCAAGGGTCTAGCAGAAGAGGCTGACAAGTGGGGATTAATAGGCCTTGGTTGTTGCAGCATTGGGCACATTTTGGTGGCTCTAGCATTTTTTGGAGCGCTTGCCGGGTGCAAGATGTGTAAAGAAATAAGAGATGGATACCTTGATGGATTGGATTATTTGTCGGGAATGATTATAGCTTTAATTAAAGCTTTAATTAAAGCATTAGTTAGAGCATCGAAGAGCATAGCTAAAATAGCTAAATAGCTTAAGACTACCTGATAAGTGTTTAAGATTTCCCCCAATCAAAAACTAAATAAAAAAGCACGCAAAAAGATATGAGTCAGGTCATTTCTACAGATTGATAACAAATTGATCAATTTTCCAATGACTCTTTAGAGCAAGATCGTTGTAAAAAACCACTAAAAACAAAACTGTCATTAAAGTACTTATTATTCTATTCCTAATATTAGCATGCATATCTTGTTTTGTTTATCAAAAAAATCAAACTAAACAAAATAGTACTCAAGAAGAAAACAATAACTTAACAGGCCAAAGCATAGTAAACATTTAACTGATCAAGTTGTCTTAAATTTCATAACAACTGTAAATGAGCAGGAAACTCAAATTACAGAACTACAAAATTATCAAACCGAAAACAATGAAATTATTATTGACTATGAGTTCCATAGTAGCAGTGGAGGATCAGCCAATATCAAATTAGTTTAACAGGTGGTAAAAAAGTAGGGAAAGATGTTTGAGATAAAAAATTAAAAATAGGATAAAATAAAATTGTGTTAAAAATTTATGATCGATGTGGCAAAAAATAAAACATTGCAAAAAATCTTTCTATTAGTTTTTGTTTTTATTGCAGGATTAACTCTTGGATACTTTATTTTTCCTCAAAAAATCTATCAAATACAACAAAGCCCAAGCCATAATAAACAACAAGGGCTTTCATTTTCATTTAATACACCTGCAGGTTGGCATGTTTTAAACAGGGCAGAAAACACAAATAATATTGGTTTAGAAAACAACAAATATGACCAAACTTTTATTTTAAACTCAGAGCCAATTACATTTTTTCCACATCATTATCAAACATTAACTGCCAAAGGATATCCTTCTTTAGGCAATGAAAACGACTTTAACAGACTGATAAAAAAATTTGACGAAAACCAAGACTCATCAATACTTAATTTAAAAAAGTTAAATTGGCAAACAGGCAAATTCCCAGGACAGTGTTTTGTGTATGATTATGATCAACATGCTGGGCCAGTGCTAGCAAGTGCAAAAGAAAACATTACGTGTTTTGTGTTAATAAAATCAAATAAGCTTTCAGAAAATAATCCAGAATTTTTCTCAACTTCAAGGCTGTTTGTATTTGAATATCATGGTTATTATCCAGATACAGACATCAGTGCTAAAAATAAAAAAACTCATGAAAAAAATCTAAGTACACTCCAACAATTCTTTGCGAGCTTGGGGGAGTTGGAGTAGTTTTGGATAGAACACAGGTCGGTACTTGAACGGATTATTCAGAATATCAATGAGCTTAACACCACTTGGAAGTGGTTGTTTGACCCGGAGGTGACGTTCGAAACATTAAAATTCTAAAAATTTACTTTGAGATTTCCTTATTTCCTTATCTCCTTATGTAACAAAGAAACTCTTTGACAATTAAAATTGACAATTTAATAACAACTTAACTTTCGCCATTAATAGTCAATTCTTCAATAGTCATGGTTTCAAAATCAATCATAACTGTAAAAAATGAATTACCACCATCTTCAAAAAAGATAGGAGAATATTCTGCAAGCGAATAATACTCTCCTGAGTCAAGAAGTGTCTCGTCAATAAAAATAATGAAAAGTTTCATTTCTCCCTGATTAGTAAAACCACCAAGATATTGCCTGCTATAATCTGACAGGTCAATATCATCAATTTGTTTATTTTCAAGATACTGTAATATAACTTCTTCAGCCTCATAGAGATCGGATTCTGTTGGATTCCACTGCACTTTACTTTCGAAAGGATTATAATCTCCATCGAGCATTAGATACTCAGCCGTAAAAACTATAGCATCGAAAGAGTATTCTTCCTTGTAATTAAATAACTTCCATTCGTATTTACGTGGTAAACTTTCTGATTTAATTATATTCTCAGAATCGACTTTAACTAAACTTGAATCGGCATTTTCAAACTTTAAAGAAAAAGAATCCACATCTTGCGGCACATCATAGATTAAAGCAAAATCCACTTCAGATCCTGGGTTAATAGGAAAACTTCCAATATTTGCAGCCAATGGAGTAGTGTCTCCATCTATGCAATTAGTATAATCTGATGATTCTCCTAATCCAACAGGATAATATGTGTTAAGGCTATCTACTACAAGTGGCGTATCGTTATAGTACATCACTGTTTTTTCACTACTATTCTGCACCGTAATTTTGATATATAGAATCTTTCCATTGTTACTTCTGCAAATTTTATGAGAATCAAAGGGTGGGTTTGCCGACATAATTTCCCCCAGATCTTTCACTTCTTCAACTTTCCATGTTAATCCATTTGTGTCACTCTTTTTTTCAAATACTCGTATTACGAATAAACCTACAAGAACAATTAGGATTGCAAATACGACTATTGCACCTATTAATATATATTTTTGTTTTTTCATTGATTGTCTAATTTGAATAATTTAAGAACCATTATTACTAATCTGGTATGAAATCAATAGCTATATTATACAAG
>WJLO01000062.1 GCA_014728425.1 Minisyncoccota bacterium
AAGTAGAACATCCCGAACCAATGGATAATCGCGGTCAATTAGGCGAGAGGATAGAAAATTTAATTAGCAATATAAGTAGATTTAAGATGATTTTTGGTAAATTAAAAAGCGAAGCCTTTGATCAGTTTAGGGGGCTCATTAAATTAATGGTCCTTATGTATGTGAGAAAATTGTTTACTCAATATAATAAGTTGCCTTCAGAGCCTAGAGGCTTAATTGATAAGTTCAGATTTAAAAGCCCTAGGGTGATTTTTGTAGAAGAGGCTAGGCAAGAGTTTCACGATGGTACTTTGCCCGGTTTTATTCAAGATTTTATGCTTGATGTTTTAGGCAAAGCTTCTGCCAGAATCTCAGTGGGCAATAGGTGGGCAACTTTCTTCACAGAGTCTAGTGTGCCAACTGATGTGTATATACTAACTTTGTTTGGAGCAAATATGGCCACGGAGTTTAGGGGCTGGTTTAAGCCTCAGGCTACAGAACCAGAAAAAGACCCCAATGAATAGATTTAGTTAATCTACTGCCTAAGAGATTCTTTAAGTCGATCATACACATCTTCCATAGTTTGCTGTTGTTCTTGTTTCTTTCTTTCTTCTTCAGTTAAGAGTTTTTTGTCTAATCTGTCTGTAATTAAATTGAACGCATCGGGTTGATCTGCGCCTACGTACCTAGAAGTCTTCGCTGCCATACCGGCTCCTTTAGACGCTCCCTGCTTGATGCCGCCGCTCATAATTGGTCTGCCCTGTTCATCAACCCCAACTTTTACACCCCTGTATACGCCTCCTGCCACCCCTCTGCCAATTTTTGACAATCTTCTACTCATGCTTAAACCAGGGGCTGTTGCGGGAACAAGGGCGCCTATTCCGCCCCGCAGACCTCCCACAGCTCCTCCAGCTACACCGCCTATACCAGTTCCTGCAATTCTTCCACCAAGAGGCAACCCTTCCTTGGTTTGAGCAATCGCTCCTTGCATCAACTCCCCAAACACCCCCTCTTTCGCTCCCATAGCCTCTTTGACTTTTTTGACAATTTCGGGAATGACCAAGATAATGCCAATCCCAACTAAAGAAACAATGACGCTGCCATTGCCTCGTCCTAACATGTAAGGGGGTAAAAAACCACCAGTTGTTAGTTCTGTCTCAACCATTTTGCGATGCATGATTAGAATCATCAACACCGTAGGAAAAGCAGCTAGGTTGCCCATGATTCCTCTTGCCCAGGACCAAAAAGTATTTTTTCCTGGCAATGCTCCCATCATCAAAGCCAATGGAGCAAAAGCAATATTTAAGATAATGGCAATATAGGTTTTTAGTAGCTCAAAGAATAGTTTAAAAACACCAATAAGCACAGCAATTGAGACGATTAAGCCCACGGTTACTCCGCTTAACCAGCCAATTACATCACCCACTGGGCCAGCTAGGGCTGACTGAACCAAGTGCTCAACAGCCCTCTTGGTGGAGTTAAAAACCGAAGGTCCAGAGCCGCCAGAGATTAGTTGTTCGGCAAGGCTAAAAATATGCATATCAATTAACTGAGTATCGCCTTGAAACAGGCCAATTAACAAATACATAACCAAGTACATAATATCAATCATGAGTCCAGCAATAGCGTAAGAAAAAGTTACAAATAACAAAGCTACGATAATATGAGGAATAGCTTGTTGGGCGGTAACCACGGTTTGGCCACTGATTTTGTGACGGAACATGATCATAAAGCCAATTATTAGAAAAATGCCCACAAAGAACAAATAAGCAACATTACGAAAGACTTTCCAGGTTTCTAAAATTGGGTCTAGAGCAGCAAAACCTAGCCCTTGGGCGTAGGCAGGTGGCACAATGTGAGCAGATTTCATAAGGTCTGCTACATAGGTTTGAGTGTTGGCTGGAGGGGTGTACATCCAAGCAATGGCGCCGCCCAGATCACCAATAGCCCCTCGCCCGTAAGTTTGATAAGCAATTTGTTTTTGTTCTTCAGTAAAAGTTACCCCAGGCTGTTCTACTACTTCTTCAGCGCCCACTATTCTGAGCATAATATCGGCCATAAAATGACCATTGTTATTGCCTACACTTTTTCCTGAGTTAGGATTGGTGGCGGCTACTCCCTCAACTTGTTTAACTAGCTCTTGATTGGTGTCTCCAGCAGCGGTATAAGCATTAACAACTGCATCATTGAGTCGGTCAAAAAAGCTGTCTTGAGCCTTGGCTGGCTGGGCAAGCCTAAAACTAGCACCCAGCATCACCATTAAAATCAACAACACCCAGATGAGTTTTTTGCGCATAAGGGTATTGTAAAACAGTCAAGAGTAAGAAACAAGTTTTTGTTCGAGAAAGTTTTTACTACTTTGTTGTTAAACCACTACTTTTCAACAACATAAAAATCGTTTATAGTGGGTCAAAGTAAAGCTCAATATTACTCCTGCCGTTATAGTTTGTCTTTAAGTTATGATCGAGCCAACCACCCTTACTAATTTAAAAGAGCTGATTAACCAATCACAAACCATTTTGGTAATTTTTGGCACTAAAGCCAAGATGGATCAATTAATGTCTGCTACTAGTTTGTTTTTGGGTCTCAAACAAATAGGCAAAGATGTTAGTTTACTAGCACCACAACAACCCAATCCCAGTAACCCTGTTTTAGCACAACAACTTAAACAAGCAGCTGGCTTGAATGAGCTGAAAACCGAGCTGGGTAAACAAAACCTGGTAGTGAGTTTTGATTACAGTAAAACAGCAGTGGATAATGTAAGTTATCACATTAGTGAACAAACCAATAAGTTTTACCTAACTATTAAGCCGCAAAAAGGACATTCGCCTTTGGATAGCAGCAAGGTGGAGTTTTCTTATGCTGGTGCTCAGGCAGACTTGATTTTTTTAGTAGGAGAGTATCAGTTAGAAGAACTTGATCAGCTTTATTATGGTTATGAGGGTTTGTATGAAGACACAGCCATGGTAACAGTTCATAGCTTTGAGCCAGAAATCGGCAACATTAAACTAGATGTTTCACATCAAACCAGCATGAGTGAAGCCATGGTTGAGGTTTTGGAAGGCATGGGTATTGGCTTAGATGCTGATATGGCCACTAATTTGTTAATGGGTATTGAAAACGTTACTCAAAGCTTTAAGTCACGAATAACTACTGCAGCAACTTTTGAAGTAGCTGCTAAGTTAATGAGAATGGGAGCAAGGCGAGTAAAAACACAAGCGTCTTCAGTAACCACTGTTCAGCCTCAGGGCAAAATCAAAGCCAGTAAGTCTCAAGTTAAAGAGCTTAAGCCTGGTCAAGAGATCAAGCAGTTGAAACAACAGCAGGTCGTTAAAGATCGAGGTAAGCAAAATCCCCAACAGTTGCAAAAAAAACCTCAGCAAGCTAGCAGGCGTCAAAAACAATCACAGCAAAAATCATCATCTGCAAAGAAAAAGCAACATCGATCCAATGGCATGAGGCGCTAGTTTTTGTTTAATGGATGTCACAGTATGCTGGCTGAGCAGTGGCCCAAGGATTCCAGTTGGTCCCTCCAGTAGAGATACGCATAGCTTCTTTAATGTTGTTTTCTGGATTAGCCATGTTGTTGCTGCATTTATCGACTTGGGACTGATCAACTAGTATTTCACAACTTGGCGGTTCCCAAGAATAGTTAAAGTATTCTGAGCAGCTATGAGCAAGCAGGTTGATTTGAAACAATCCTACACTGTAGTCAACAGAGCTGCCATCAGTGCAACCTTTATTAATAGAGTTGGCATTACCACCGCTTTCGGCATTACAAATAATAGAGGCATTGGTAGCTCGTTGAGTCAAAGTGCTTTCGTCTAACTGACCCTCCTCTCCGAGTTTTTCGTTCCAGTAAGCCTGAATATATGGTTTTAAGTTGTCCACACTGCAGGGATTATTGTTATCGGTGATTGGTGCACAACGCTCTTGATTAAAATTAGTACTACCATTATAAGGCAGCCCATCTGGGGTGCCATATTTTTGCTGCGTGTTGCCTTTGCACCGTCCTAAAAACAAATCTTCAACTCGCTGGCAGGAGCGAACATACTCCCAAGCTTCTGTGCCATGCTCTCTTAAATTTTCTTGAAGTTTACGAATCATCCAGCCCAGTTTAGCACCAGGAATGTATAGGCCTACATTGTGATCGTCCAGCTTGATGGCAAAGCTACGACATTTTACTGGCTCACAAATTGTTTCACAAGTTTTTTCACCAGTAGATCTATCAACATGGCAAGACTCTTGACAACTATTGTTGCATCTATCTGGATCGTAAAAATGCTCTTCTGCTTTGCTGCTGTAGCCAAACTCAACTTGATCGATGGGGAAAAATTTTGGCAGACCGCTTTTGCCTTCAGCATCGGGTAAAACACTGCTTGCTTTCATCTGCTCAAAATCTGCTGTGGTAAAAAAGCTGCGCAAGGTTTCTTCAATATAGGTAAGATTGGCGCCAATTGGGGCTACTATATAAGTGCGCAACTGAACTCCTTGTTTGTTATCTTGCCCCTGGATTTTTTTTTGCACTTCAGCCACATCTTTGAACTTTAAGGCCCAGCCAAAAGTAGCCGAACGCCTAGAAGGCTCTGGCTCATTGTCTTTAACAACAATGCCAGAAAAGTAGTCAATGTTGCCAGCTCTAAGATCACCACTTTTATCATGTTTAGCATCGCCGCTAACTTTAGCAGGCGAGCCAATATCGCCAGCAAGCTCGGCAGAGCCAATTGGATTAGTAAAGTAAGTTTTTTCTGCTAAAGAAAACATATCGTCTGGCAGCTCTTCGCTGTGTTCGCAAGAATTTTTATAAGCGTTAATGATGTCCACCAAAGATTGGTTAAGAGCTCCAGTTTCATGAGCTCCTTCTTGTGGCATGCCAGCAAAGTCAATTAACAATTCCAGCTTAACAGCCTCATCCTGGGATCTGGTGCGCATTTCTTGAGCCTCAAGCGCACGGCCATAAAGTTTGTCTCTGCGCTTAGCTTCGTTTTCGGCAATGCTGTTATTAACTTCCTGTTTTCTTAAGGAGTCGGTAACGATCTCAGCGGTATCTTGATAATTATTTAAACTATGAGCTCGATTGGTAGTAAAATCGGGAATTTTAAAAGCAATAAAGATCGGTGCATGTTTGGGTTTATTGATATAGGGGGCAGCACAACCAGCCTCTGGATTGCCAGTGTGACTAAATAAAAACCAAAACGGATCTGCCTTGTTTTTACCAGCGCAAGCCAAATGAGTAATAGGTTGGTCGTCAGTGTCATTGAGTGGAGCAATCACTAAAAAAGCCAGACGATAAACTCGGTCTAGATTGAGTGACATGTTTTGAAAACCCTGCTTAAGGGTGGTAAATCTTTCTTGATCAAAGTTAGTAATGGTGTTGCTATCCCAAGGTTGGGAGAGATAGTTGCAAGCTAGCTGATCAGAAGCAAGGGATTTGCCCACTCCATCGGCTTTAAACTCTTCAAAATCTTTAAGTAAGCTTTGTTGAGCAGCAAATTCGGGATCTCGTTCAAAATCGGGAGGAAAAACATCAGGGGTGGGTTTATATAAATAGTAGTCGGTGTTAGGAATTGGTTGGCGAAGGGCACAGCTGATGGGGTTTTCAAGCATGTCACACATTTTTTTAGCAGTGCGCAGGTTGTTGACTTTGATTATGCACTGTTGTTTTAGAGTAAGGAAAGAGTTGGCCACTCCGCTATTAACAGGATCAGAGCTGTTTTCTGGATCAATAGCGCCAAAATAACCTTCAAAAGAAGAGGTTTTATGGGTTTGATCTTCTGCCTCTTGGCCACGAAACATAGGTATAGTTGCTTGCATAAAATTGCCTTTAGCTTGACCATCGGCGCCCATGGTGGTACCAACTTCTTTAATTTGCGGATTGAGATCAATAAATCTTTTTAAAGCATCAGGGCTAGTTAACTCTTTAGTAATGCGTAAAGCTGGACTAGGGCAGTAGGCTTGATAGCCCTGATCAACTACTAAGTTATGAGTGAGCAAGCGTACTCGATCCTGACCGGCAGCGTCTGCCAAAGGTTCGGCTAGGTCAAGTGGATAAAGATAGTACTCGCTGGGGTCGCGCCAGGCAGTGGGTGTTGAGCCATCTAGGGGGGTTGACAAGGCGTCACAGTTGTCGGGGTTAACTTCTTCACCAAATTGAGTAAACAACTTGCCGTTGATGTAAATTAACCATTCACCAGCCTGATTAAGATTGCTACAAACATTTCTAACTAGGGGAGTAATGTGCACAGCACCAGTGCCACTAGCTTGATTTTCAATAAACTGCACAACCTTGTTGAGATTTGCATCAGGAGGAGCGTTTCCCCCAGGAGAAAGCGAAAACTCAGTGAGGTAGAGTTGGGCATTGGTCGTACCCTGTAGACCAGTGTTTTGGGTGTTGGTATTTAAAGGCTGACAGCTTTGAGTATCATCGCCAATACAACCATAAGCATTGGCTGTTCGCACCGAAGCATTTTGATAGATCCTCGTCATGCCTGGAGTTTGAAAAAAATCACCGTCAGGAGGATAGTCGGCATTATACCAGTCTAGCGCCGAAGGAGAGATATTGGAAAATTTTTGATTAACAGCATTGTAGTTGGTGACATATTGCCCCCAGTTAGAACACTCACGAGCTTGATTGTTAATCTCATTGCCAAAGGTTACTAAAGCATCTTGGCCAAAAGCGTCTTTAACTTTTTGCACAACAGTAACGCTCTCACTTGGGGAGATCTCGCAAACACGATTAATTCTTATAATTGGGTAGTAATTATGTGCTTGGATTGCTGCTGCTAAGCGATTAATATCATCAGCACTAGTATTACTATCAATCATTAGCGTTACAGGAAAGCCATCATTAGCTCCATTTGCTGGCAGGACCTGATTAATGATGTGCACTTGGCCATTGATGTCACCCACGCCAAGGTGGGTGCCAGTATTAGCCAAGACGGTTTGGGTGAGGTAACTTAATAGAGTCAAGCCAACCAACACCACTCCGATAAGCTTGCCACCTCGGTTTAACATAACCACCATTATAAATGATTAAGCAAAGAGACAGAAGTCCGGCACAAGAGAATTGATTAGGTTTAATTACCCAAAATTGGCACGTTAAAAATTGTTTCTATTAGCCAGATAATCCAGTAGGAGACAAACAAAAGAGCAAAGCCAATTACAGCAGCAGTAGCGCGTTGTTTGCCCGCATCCATGGATTTTTTACTGGCAGCTCCAGTGATCATTTCAAAGCCGCCCCAAATCAACATGACAAACAAAATCAAACCAGCAAGAGGAAAGGCAAAGAAAATAATCCGATTGATGATTCCGGCTGGAGTAGAGAGCTCGTCAGCAAAAGGGGAGTTGGTAGTGTTAAGAGGATTGAGGGAGTTGAGTAAGTCTTGAGTGACTGTAGCATTGTCTGTTGAGTCGGGGGTTGCTGAACAGGTTCTGCCAAAATCTGATTCTTGACCAGTGAGCCAGCCACAGCAGAATTCTCGAGACAATCCGTTGTCATACTCAACCATTCCACTAGAACAGTTACAGCTATCTTCGTTTTGATTCCAAAAAGAAATATCCATATGGTGGCCACATTCGTAAACATGAGCAAAAGCTGGTTGAATACTAATGAGACTTAATATTAGAAATAGGAGAATGTATTTTAGAGATTTCATCATTACTTTGGTTGTATTTTTTAAGTCCCAAATCCCGGGATATGTAAAACTGTTACGCCAATAAATTGCAAGATTGTGATCGAAAAAATAATAAAGATTAACCCAATTATTGCTGAGGTAATTATGTCTTTGGCTTCTTGTACTCTTTTGGGGTCTCCCTGAGAAACCGACAACTGAAAGGCCGAGGTAAGAATTAGCAGTAAAGCCACTCCGCCAGCGACCAAAAGCCCTATTCTTACCACTACAGCAATAATGCTTTCTACTTTAGTAGGAATACAACCTACTGCTGTCCAAATTCCAGCGGCAGCACCATCTTCGTTAAGGGCACACTCTTCACATTTTTGTTGTAAGTCTGGATCGGCGATTTGTTGACACAAGTTAAATGGAGTATTAAGAAACTCAGTTACTGGCGTGGGCTCGCCAACACATTCTTCTGGAGCGCATTTTTTACTGATGACAATATCAAATCTGCAAAACTCAGGACATGAGCTAAATTTTGCAGTAGAGCAAATTCGTGGCCCAGTGTCCTCGCGCACAGAAATATTGTAAGTTCGATCCTCTCCACCAGGATTTCCGTCAAAGCCTTTTACAATACAGTCATCCATAACTCCATCAGTAACTGAGTTTTTACAAATCCCTATTCTAGTGCCGCCAATGCTGATAAAAGCTTCGCCATTAAGAGGTTTGCCGTTTTTGGTTAAGCCGCTTACTTTAATTGTGGTTTGTACGTCTTGCTGCAAACATTGACCAATGCCACCAAAACATTGCCACAAAGTACCAGGTCCATCTATGTCGGGGATATGTTGTTCTACATAAATTTCACCGCAGCCTCTTTCATCGCTTGCTAAAGCTTTAGTCTGGTTAGCAATAACAAGCCCCGCCATCATTAAAAAAAAGAGTGTTAATCGAAAAATTATCCTATTTGTTTTCTTCCCCATGTCCTATATTTTACCTGATTTCAGTCTTGACGTCAGCAGCAGATCTCGGCCTCTGGGGTTTTTAAACACGGTTTTGTAAGGTTGATTGTGGTTTTTGAAATTTTGGATTTGCTCTGCAAATTAAGGTTTTGATTGCGCTATAATTGGCTTAATGACAAAAAACCAGTTAAGATGGTTAGTTAAGTTTGTTGGTCAAAACTTGTTGGCAGTTAGTTCAGGATTGGTGATGCTGGTGGGCTTGACTGGTTTTGTTTTGTGGTGGCGGCCGCCGATTTCTTTTGCTGTAGACCCGGTTGAGGAACTACAGCAACAGATTGATGAGTTAGAGCGCCTCAAAAAGATGAGCGAAGACGCAACCAAGCCCTTGGAAGATCAGTTACAAGATTTGGAAAAACGTATTAAAAACGCTCGTGCTGGCATAGCGGTGGCCAAAAACCAAGCTCGAGCACTAGCCCAAGACATTGAAAAAAGAGAAGAGGATTTAGCCATTCATTATGCTATTTTATCGAACCGTGTAGCAGATCAGTACAAACGTCAACGTACTTTTTCGCCGATTATGCTGTTTTTAGCAGCAGATGATGCTTCCCAACTAGCCAAAGATCTAGCTTATCGTAACTCAGTGCAGGCTCAAGATCAACGCTTGATCGATAGCATTGCTCAAGACCTAGCTCAACTAGAAGCAGATAAGGCTAAATTAGAACAAGACCAAATTCGGCTGGCAGCTTTAGAAAAACAACTAAATGATCAGGCTGAGTTTTTCCGAGTTGAGGTAGAAAAAGCCAAGGACTATCAGCAAGTGCTTTCAAGTCAAATTGCTGAGTTAAGCGCAGCTCAGGAGGCAATTATCAATGCTCGTTCAGGAACTTATACTACCTCAGTGGGCGAGGTGCCCTTGGCTGATGACTTTAACGCCTCAATTGCTTTTAAAGCTCAAGCGCCAGGTAATTCTTTTGCAGCATTTAGCTTTGGGGCTTACACGCATCGCAATGGCATGAGTCAGTATGGCGCTAAAGCCCGTGCTGAAAGCGGTCAGAGTGTAGAAGAAATTCTCAAAGCTTATTATCCCAATGCTACCTTAAAAAAAGACTATCCGGTTATGGGTAGCATTACTGTTGATGGTGTAGGTACGATTCTTTTTGAAGATCAGTATTTGCAAGGAATTTATGAAATGCCCGCTAGCTGGTCTATTAATGCTTTAAAAGCTCAAGCCATTGCTGCCCGCACTTATGCAGTCAAGTATACTGATAATGGCAGCCGCTCGATCTGCACCACTGAGTCATGTCAGGTTTTTAAAAACAGTAAAAAAGGCGGTGATTGGGAAAAAGCAGTTAACGAAACCAAGGGTTGGGTTTTAGTTGACGGTGGCGGTAACCCAGTTTCAACTCAGTATGCCTCAACTCACGGTGGTTATGCCAACACTAGCGGTTGGGACACCACTGACAAAAGCAACTCAGGTGATTGGAGCACTCGTGCTTGGGAAAACAAAGCTGGCAGCCCCTGGTTTTATAAAGCTTGGTATCGTTCTGGTTACAGTGCTAGCGGGGCTAACTGTGGACGTGCTCACCCTTGGCTTTCGCAAGAAGAATTTAGCGACATTATTAATGCTTGGATTGTGCGCAAAAACCCCAATGGAGCTGATGTTGGTCGTATTCAGCCAGTAACTATTAATCAGTGCCAAATTGGTGGTCAGGGCGGCGATCCTTATTCCATTAGTGAACTGCGTAGTAAGGCTGATAACTCTGGAGGAGCAGTAACCAATGTTTCTAGCGTTAGTGTTAGCCACAACAACAATGGTCAAACTGTCAATGTTCATTTGGAAACTAATCGCGGGAGTTTAGACATCCCTGGCTCAGAGTTTAAAGAGGCTTTTAACTTGCGCGCTCCGGGTTACTTGCGCATTCCGCAAAGCCGCTTTGCTTTTTTTAACATTGAGCACAAAAATTAAGGAGAGGTTTCTAATAGGTTTTTCAAGCTAATTGATTTTACGGCACCAAGACTCGTTTAAGATTAAATTGTTTAACACTAGTTGGTGGTTGCGGTGGTTTAAGCCTAGTTGCAGCAGGCTGAGTATTAGCAGGGGTTTTTGCTTGCTGAGTTGTTTTTTGAGCTGATTGTTGCTGTTGTTGGTTTTTAAGCAAAGCTTGTTTTAAAGCCTCAGTGGTAGCTGAGGTTTGCTTATTAGATAAAGACGACGAAGCTGGCTTGGATGACTGATCTGTGGTTTTTGTTTGTGTCTGTTTGGTTGACTGACTGGTTTCGCTTGCCTGCTTGGTTTGCTCAAAAGGAGTGGGTCGCAAATGAGTGGGTGGTGTAGGTGGCTTGATTTGAGCTGTTTCTGGACGAACTGGTTGTTTAGAAGGTTGTTGAGTCATTGGTTTGGCTGCTTTAGTGTTTTCAGCTGGAGACTTACTAGTAGTTGAACCTTGGTGGGGAATGATTTTAGCCAGAGGTTTAGATCGATAAATCAGTAAATAAGACTTGCCTTTGCGCAAGCCTTTTTTAATAGGAGTAAAGTTTTCCCGCAACTCCTTCATGGAAATAATTTGCATAGTATTAAGATTAGCTTAAGATTATCTTTGTTGTCAAGGGATTGAATATATTGAATATAAAGAATGTTGGCCGCTCACTTTGTTTTGGTGGCTTTCAAAAAATAAATAAACCAGTAGCGTGAAGTTGTTAACTTTTGATCGTGGCTTCAAGGTAATAGGTGTCTAACTTCCCACCCCCACCAAATACTTGGCGCTCCAGGGTTGATAAGTAGAAGTGTATTTATCTTTACGAATGATGTTGCCGTTTTTGTCTTTTACCACATTAACAAATGAGGCGCTAATACCACTAGCAGCCCAATCAATCTGTTTTTTGGCACCAGGTGGTAAGGAAGGGTCAGGAATGTATACTGGAGGTGGTGGTGGACGATAGCCCCAAACTTGATGATCTACAATTTCAGTAGTGCGACCATCAGAGGTGCCGTAAAGCTCTACTGTCATATAAAGATTTTGGCTATCTGTAGTAGTGTGCACCAAAATATGATGATCAGTGTCATTAATAAAGCGCAGATCAGTGTCTCCAGCATAAACAGTAGCATCAACTCCAGGCTTTTGATTATACTCATAATAACTGACTCGATAGCTATGGGGCAGGCGTCGAGTAATTGGTAGGCCAGCATCTAAAGCAGCCCGAAAAGTAGTAGTGCTGATTTGACAAACTCCACCGCCTTCGGCCAAAACAGTAGCTCCGCCTTGGATAATATAAGCAGGTTTAAAGCCAGTGCTGCTGGAGACTTCACCCACAGCTCGATTAACTGAAAACTCTGCTCCTGGTTTGATAATAGCGAGATCAAGTTTGTTAGCAGCTACAGCTACGTTGTGAATTCGGCTGGGGATGGAATGATAATAATAACTATCACCAAAACCAATGAGTTCACTAATGCCAAGATTGTTAGTATCGGCTAGTGTGATTTGCGGGTCTGTAGTTTTCACTGCTAGTTCGTAGCGATAGGGCTCTTGTTGGTCAAGGGTTTGTGAATCAGCTTGACTAATTTGTGTAAGTAGTTGTTTAAGTTGTTGCTGTAGGCTTTTTTCATCTACAACTAAACCTTGGCGGTGAGGAACAAATTTAGTGACTTGTAAAGTTTGCGGATCATAATCAAACTCAGCATTAGTGGGCTGTTGATCAAGTTGTTTTTTCCAAGCTTGAATAAGTTTTTCTGCTGCTAGCTCATTAAGCTGAGGTGGTTGGCTAACTGGCAGATTAAGTAAAGGCACTAAATCAATGTCTTCTAAAGTAAGCGTGAGGCGTTGTGATTCAGTGTTGATTTTAAACACTGCTTGTTGGTTAATGATTTTTTTGCCTAACTCATAAGCTTGATCAATTTGTGATTGATTAAGCTGAGCACCAATAGAAGCTACCTGGGCTTTGACTTTAATAACTATTTTTTGTTGAGGTAAAGTAGTTTGAAAGTCATGATAATGAAGCTGCTCAAGAATTTTTTCTGAAGTAGCAGCTACTTGCAGCTGTCGTCCCACTTTGCCAGCTTCAACCCGAAGGCTAGCTGCTGAGCCAGAACGACCTAAGCTAATCTGTGGCATTTTGTCTGGATAGTCGATCTGCTGCTTGAGTTGGTTAATCATCTCAGCCAAACTAGCTGCTTCATAAGCAGTGTCGCTGTAAAAATATTGGGGTTGTTGTTTGAGTTTGAAGATTTGCCACAGTCTTTGAATAGGAAAACCACTTCGTCCTACCTCAAAAGCTTGTGCTAAAGCTGGCTGGTAGTCTTGATATTGGCCAAGTTGGCTAGAGTCAGAAGCAATTTTAACCTCATCAACAGCTAGTTCTAGATGATATTGCTTTAATAGGGGTTGTTGGTTTTTAGCAGTGATTAACTTAACAGCCTCGCTTCTGGTTAGGCCGCCAAGATGAAGGCCATCAAGATAAACTCCTTGATAAAATTTGTTTTGATAACTGTAAAAGAAAAAGCCGCTAGCTAGGATGCTGATAACAACCAGGCCCAATAAAGTGCCGCTCAACCAGGCTTTGAAACTAGCAGGCAATGCAGACTTGATCATCGAGGCAAAAACAGACATAATAGGT
>WJLO01000063.1 GCA_014728425.1 Minisyncoccota bacterium
AGTATAGCCAGAACTAGGAGAACGTTTTAAATCATTGTACTTAACTGCTCCAATTCCTACTACCTGAGCAACTCTTTGGTCTTGATTAAATTTGGCTGCTTGCTTGATTGCTTGTTGTAACACTTGATTTAACTTAACTGTTCGACCTTTTCTAGTGCTCATTTTCCCTTGCTTAAGCCTGATCAAACCATGAGCAATATGAACAAAATCTTTTTGTTTACCCCAACCTAAAAGCTCTGCTGCCCAAAATACTTGTTTAAAGTGTAAACTTTGTTCTGCACCTACTTCATAAATGTACAAATCAGGAGACCATTGTTGTTCACGGAATTTAATAGTTGCTAAATCCCGAGTAAAATAGGTGGTGGCCCCGTCACTTTTTAATAACATTGCTGGCGGCAATTGTTCCTGGGGGTAGTTAACTACTAAAGCGCCTTGACTTTTAACAGCAATTTTTTTCTGCTGAGCCTCTTCAATAACTGCTGGCATGATTTTTTCATAAAAACTTTCTCCATAAACATACTCAATCTCAACTCCTAAGAGATCATAGATTTGCTGAAATTCCTGCATTGAAGTCTCAACTAATTGTTGCCAGAGTTTTTTCTCCTCTGGCTGATTGTCTTCTAAATTTTTAAAAGCTTTTCTAGCTAAATCTTCCAATGCTGGTTCGCTCTCTGCTTCTTGATGAAACTTTACATATAAAGCCTCCATTTCATCAATGCTTAACTGATCAACTGGTTTTTGAGCCCATTTTTTCACTGCCACAATCATTTTGCCAAACTGAGTACCCCAATCACCTAAATGATTATCACCAATCACCTGCCAGCCTAAAAGTCGATAAAGATTGCACAAAGCTTGACCAATAATTGTGCTGCGTAAATGACCAATGCTAAATCTTTTAGCAATATTTGGCGCTGAGTAATCTACCACTACAGTTTTGTTTTGACCCAACTTAGTTAACTGAGCATAACTGGCTGAACTAGCCAATATTTTTTTTAATTGATTAAGCAAATACTGTTCACTCAGTTTAAAGTTAATAAAACCAGGCTGAGCCACACTAACGGCATTAATGTCTGGGTTTTTCTTAATTAAAGGTTCAAGTTTTTGAACAATTTTTTGCGCCAATTCATAAGGATTAGTAGCAGCAGGCTTTTGCTGTAAAGAGCTGTTAGGATTTTTTTTACCTACTAAAGTGTTTTGAGGTTTTTTAATAGCTCCAAACAACTGCATAGCCACATTACTGGCATAATCACCAAACTCAAGATTAACTGGATGTTCCAGTTGTAAATCCCGCTTGCTAACTACTAAATCCAGTTCTGTTAGAGCTTGAGTCAATAAAGTTGTGATTTTTTTCACAATTGGTAATTGAAATTTAACTGTCATTATCTGTAATTTTACCACCTTTTTGGAGATCTTTCCTTAAAACTACTCAAGCTGGCCCACTAGCCATACCAACTTACCATTGGGAGCAAAAATGCGTTCTAGCTTGTCCACTTGATAACGCTGTCTTAATGATTCAAATTCAGTTGGAGAAAGCGCAACAATTGCCGGAGCCTGAATCACTTCAACTTGATCAATAAAGAATTTATTTTCAAATGCCAAAAACTCTCCTTGATCTTTAGCAACTTGTTGGTTAGCTTGTTGTACCAAACCAGGATCAGTTTGAGTGTAAAACCAATAATACATTGCCGGCCGACCCTGGTGTCGACTAAGATAAACTGGTAACTCAGGTTGCTGTTGTTCTAACTGGGTTACTGCTGCCACCATCTCTTCATAGCCAAACTGCCATTCATGGGCATACACCTGAGGATAAATCTGTGTATAGTAGCGCCAAAACATGGAAAACTCAACTAGATAAATTGCTGCTAAGACAAATAAAAAGCCAGTCTTGCTGATTCTTTTTGTCAACCATTTAGTTGGCAGCTTAATCTTACTTACCAATTGCCAAAGCTCTATAAGACCCATGGTTGACAAAGTCATTATTGTCGGCATGACCAACAAAGTGCGTAAAGCATGAGGTGCGGCTTTAGTAATACTAGCTGGCAAAATCCCGATTATTAACCAAGCTAATAAAATCATTTTATTCCTATGCCAGTTTTTAAACAAAAAAACCAAGCCCAAAAACAACAATATCAGTTCAAAATGGTAAAGCTGGCCTAGGTATTGAACTGAGTGGCGAGGATTAACATCACCGCTGATAAATAAAAAATCTAATTGAAAATGGCTAAAAAAATTCTTGAACACCTGTAGAGCAAAAAAAACATAGCGATGATAAAACAACCGCGCTGTAATTGAATTGCCAGCCAGTTCTTTAGCCTGATTGCTCTCTTCTATAACACTCAAATTAGTAAAAATGCTAGTTTCAGCAAAACGCTGAGCTAATTGATTTGAGCCTAAAGCTAATAAGATTGGACTAATCAAAAACATAAAAAACAAGCCTAGTCCAATAATGACACCTGATTCTCGATTTAAAAATGAACTAAGTTTTTTGCTAGTAGTTTGTCTCAAAAACTGCCTCAACCAACAGCTTAAAATCAGCAAACCTATTAACGGCGCAATGATTCTGGCAGCATGATAAGCATACATTGATAAAGCCAAACTCAAAAAGCTTGCTAGTAACCACCTAGTTTGGTTTTGGTTCAAAAACCTTAGACCAAACCAAATTCCCCAAGTTAACAAAGCAGTGGCTAAATTGACCTCCCAAGCTGCCCGAGAAAAAATTATTGCCCAAGGAGAGATGGCAGTTAAAAACATCGCTATCAAACCAGGACGCCAGGCTATTGCCTTGTTTTTCTTGGTTAAGAGTACTTCTCGAGCTAACAAACCCGTAGCGATTACAATCAAAACCCCACTAATAGCCGCAGGCACTCTTACTGCCAGCTCAGTTAAG
>WJLO01000064.1 GCA_014728425.1 Minisyncoccota bacterium
ATACTGGCTGCTTAGTTGATAAACCAAGGTATGGTGGTCTAGTAAATGGTAAAATCATTTTTGCCAAGTTTGAAGCAAAATTAGAATCAGAGTCAGAATCAGGCGCCAACGACTCAGACTTTATGAACTATGGTACTTTATTAGGAATTTACTCCCTAGATCCCTACACCCTTAAAGAAGAGCCTATTTTAACTGATCCTGAAATTTTGCAAGGCTTTGACTTAGCAGATGTAGATTTATTGCAAAAAAATGGAGCCATTCAACAACTCCAACCAAATGAGGTTGTCTTATTTCGTTCCCATAAACAAAACCACAACCTCGTTTTTGATTACTATGGTTTAGATCTTGTTACCAAAGAAATAACTCCTAAAACTCAAGAAGAAAACTAATCAAGAGAAAATAAATGGCTTATTCACTGATTTTTGTGTTAAAATATTAATCTAAAACAAATTCGGGCGTGTAGCTCAGTTGGTTAGATCCGCCGGTTGGCGGACTGATAAGACAGAGACGGTGGTAACTTAAAAACATACTTAACATTAAATAACAAATTCGGGCGTGTAGCTCAGTTGGTTAGAGCGCTGTCCTGATAAGACAGAGGTCTTTGGTTCGAGTCCAAACATGCCCACTTTCTCCCCTTGCTTTTTAGCAGACAAACTTTTAGAATGCTAATTTCAACCCAAATATTTATAAGTAAGTTATAATATAGGTTATGACAATAGCAAAAAATCAGGATAAAAAACCACTTAAGAATCTGGCTAAAAAAGGTGCTAAAGATCAAGAAAAGACTAAGTCGCCAACTAGCAGCAAACTTCCTAGTAAACAACTAGTTTTACCAGTAATCCCTATTAGAGAAGGAATTCTTTTTCCTCATACTGAGTCAGTGTTGACTTTTGGTCGCCAGATTTCACTAGCTGCAATTAAAGCCTCACGTAAAACCGGTAAGTTAGTAGTGTTAGTCACTCAAAAAAACTCTCGTATTAAAAACCCTAAACCCAAAGACTTGTATAAGATTGGTACTTTAGCAATTGTAGAACGTACTCTTAAAACTGATAAAAACATCAGTGCTTTAGTACGAGGCATTGGTAGAGTAGAGATTACTAATTATTTAAAACTTAAGCCAGTGATCACTGCTCAGGTGCTTAAACTAGCAAACCAGTTAGTTAAAAATCAAGAGCTAACTGCTTTGGCTAGCCATCTTCACAAACTCTTTCGTGAAGCTGTTCAATTGGGAAAACCAGTAGAGTTTTTAAACTTTATGAAATTAATGAGCGGGGTAAATGAGGGCGAACTGGCTGATCAGATTGCCAGCACTCTTAAGGTCAAAACTACTGAGCGCCAAAAAATCTTAGAAACTTTAGATGTTAAAAAACGTTTAGAAACTGTTATTGAGCATCTTTCTCATGAGATCAAGGTTTTAGAGATAGAGCAAGACGTGGCTTCTAAAACTCAAAAAAAGTTTGACAAACACATGCGTAAAAGTGTCTTGCGCGAGCGTTTAAAAACCATTCAAAAAGAACTTGGCGAACTAGAAGATGAAGAGGCTCTTGCTACTGATTATAATAAAAAACTTAAAAAAGCTAAGCTGCCAGCAGCAATAACCAAAAAGGTCAAAAAAGAAATCAAGCGGTTAAAACAGATGTCAGCTAATAATCCTGAAGCTGGCTACATTCGTACTTGGCTAGATACAGTGTTTGAGATTCCTTGGCAACAAAAAAGTCGCACCAATATTGAGCTTAAAAAAGCTGCTCAAGAATTAAACAAAGATCATTATGGCTTAAAAGAGGTTAAAGACCGTGTTTTAGAATATATCTCGGTTTTACAACTAAAACAACAAAAAAACCGAGCTGATACTAAAGAGTTGCCTACTATCTTATGTTTTGTTGGTCCTCCTGGTGTTGGTAAAACCAGCATAGGTAGAGCAATTGCTAGTGCCTTAGGGCGTAAGTTTACCAAAATGTCTCTAGGAGGTATTCGTGATGAAGCAGAGATTCGTGGACACCGGCGTACCTATGTTGGAGCAATGAGCGGCAAGATTATTAAAGGTATCATCAACTGCAAAACCATGAATCCTGTATTTATGCTGGATGAGATCGACAAAATTGGTAAAGACTTTCGCGGTGATCCAGCAGCAGCTTTGTTAGAAACACTAGACCCAGAGCAAAACAAGGAGTTTGTTGATCATTACCTAGACTTTGCTATTGATCTTTCTGATGTATTGTTTATCACTACTGCCAATACTTTAGATCCCATTCCTCCAGCTTTAAAGGACCGTTTAGAAGTAATTCGCTATCCTGGCTATACTTTGGCAGAAAAATTTCAAATTGCCAAAAAGCACCTTATGCCCAAAGTTCTAAAAGCCAATGCGCTTAAACCTGGCAACTTAAGCTTAAGTGATAACCTTATTAAAAAAATCATTCAACGCTATACCAGAGAAGCTGGCGTCAGAGAACTTGAACGAACTTTAGGCAAAGTAATGCGCAAAATTGCTCGGAAAATTATTGAAACTCAACAAAAAAAGACTAAAGGCAAAACTAAAAAAACTGCTAAAGTGCGAGTGACAAATAAAAAACTTCAACAGTTCTTAGGCCCAGAAAAACATGACGTGACTTTGACTGAAACCAAAGATCAAGTCGGTGTAGCTACCGGCCTTGCTTGGACAAAAGTTGGTGGAGATGTTTTGTTTGTTGAGGTTGCTTTAACACCTGGAAAAGGCAAAGTTAAACTCACTGGCAAACTAGGCGAAGTAATGAAG
>WJLO01000009.1 GCA_014728425.1 Minisyncoccota bacterium
AAGGATGAATGGGGTCGGTCTTGGCCACTTGCTTTAGAGTCTTTTGGTGATTATAAACTACCTGGCTATGTCTGGATAACAATTGGTTCCTTAAGCTTGTTTGGTCTTAATGACTGGGCAGTAAGATTACCTTCAGCATTAGCTGGCACTGGCTTAGTGATTTTGGCTTATTTTTGGGCAAAAAATTTTCATACTAGTAAACTAAAAGCTTGGTTTTTTGCTTTAGTGATTGCAGTTTCTCCGGTCTTTTTTTTCTATTCCCGCATGGCTTTTGAAGCTAACCTAGCTTTGAGTTTGTGGGTATTGGTGTTGTTGCTGTTGTTTAAAAATCATTCGCGTTGGCCACAAAAATGGCTAGATTTAACAGCTATTGGGTTAGCTTTATTTGCTATTTTTACTTATAACACTCCTTTAATTTTACTACCTTTTGTTTTGGTAGCATTACCTTTGTGGCGAGGGTTAAAAAATTGGCAACAATGGCTCTTGCCAATGTTGGGCCTGACAGTAGTGTTTGTGATTGGCTTGTTACAGTTATTACCCTTAGTGTCACAAAAGGGCGGGATTACGATTTTTTCTGATGAGTTAACTACTTTAAACTATTATGCTTACCGAACTCAGTTTACTGGGCTAGCAAGAACAGTTATTGGCAATAGATATCTTTATTACTTGCCTTTAATTATTAAAAACTATCTTGCTAGTTTTAGCCCAAGATTTTTAGTAACCAATGGTGGTGCTCATCCTTGGCATACTCAACCTGACTTTGGTCATTTAACCTGGTTGATTTATGGCTTAGGCTTGTTAGGCTTATTTACAAGTTTAGTGAAATTGTTTAAGGTTGTAAAAAAACAACAGCAGGGTCAATTACAGCTTACTAATCAATTTAGAGACAATTTGTTAATGATATATTTGCTGATTATTAGTTTGGTTCCAGCAGCAATTACTGTTGATGCCCCCCATGCTACTCGTAGTTTATTGTTCTTTTTTATGTTTAGTTTTTTTGCTATTAAAGGCTTAGCAACTTTAAAAATGGTTTTGACAGCTGGTTTTTTACCGCTTAAAAACCTGAAGCCAGATTTAATCATCATGACTTTAGCAATGTTAATTATTTTGGCGGAGGCTAGTAATTATTTTTATCATTATTTTGTTGATTATCCTAACAATCAAGCCACGCTTAAACCAGGTTTTGATCAGGTCATTCGCCAGGTGGCTCAACAATATCCTCAAGATCAACTAGCTATTGTTGATGGCTCAGGTTATCAATACATTTTATTGGCCTGGTATCTTAAAATACCAGCTCAACAGTATTTAACTAGCAATCAGCGTTTACAGCCTGATAAAATAGGTTTTAGTTATGGAGAGCGAGTGGGTCGGTTTCATTTTATTGCTCAAAGTAGTGATAAAGGAGATCAAGAAAAGGTAGTATTAGAGTGGAGCGGACGCAAGTGGTTAGTAAAAACTTTTTAGTTAACTAAGGGGGTTTTAACTATGCAGCAGCTTAAATTTACTGATGAATAGTAAGATTTTAGCTAGGCAAAATTAACTAAGTTATATAAACTTGCTTTGAATTAAAAAACCAAAACAGCTTTTAAAAGATTGGTGTTATTATGATCTCAGTAGTATTAGCCACTTATAATGAGGCGCAAAACATTGAGCGTTGTTTACAGGCAGTACAGGATTTTGCTGATGAGCTTATTGTGGTTGATGGTAGTTCTACTGATAATACTGTGGCTTTGGCTAAGAAACTTGGTGCCCAGGTTTTTGTGACTACCAATAAAGCCAATTTTCATATTAATAAACAATTAGCAATGGATAAAGCCAAAGGTGAGCTAGTATTGCAGCTTGATGCTGATGAAGTTGTTGATCAGGAGTTAGCTGAGTTTATTCAACATACTCATCAGCAATTAGCAGAGCACAACTTTCAACCATTATCAGCTACAGCTCCAGTAGCCTGGTATTTGAAGCGGAAAAATCTTTTTATGGGTCAATGGTTAAAGAAAGGCGGTCAATACCCAGATCCAGTGATCCGTTTATATCTCAATGGCTATGCTCATTTGCCTCAACAAGATGTTCATGAACAAATGCAAGTTGATGGTGTGGTTGCCTGGGCTAAAGGCCATTTGCTGCATTATGCCAATCCTCAATTTAGTGATTATTTGCGCAAGTTTGCTACTTATACCAGTTTTAAAGCCCAGCAGCTTTATGATCAGGACACTCAGCTTAGTTTTGTTAATGCTAGTAAATATCTACTTTGGTTGCCAGTTAAGACTTTTTTGTTACTTTTTATTAGACACAAAGGTTTTGTAGATGGCATACCTGGTTTTGTATTTGCTTTATTTAGCGGCCTGCATCATCATGTGGCTTTTTTAAAACTTTGGGAACTTTATGAAAACAAACAAAAAACTTAAAGTCTTATTAGATACCTCGCCTTTAGCTAATGCTAACTCTATTCGTGGAGTGGGCATGTACACTCGTTTTTTAACTCAGGCCTTAGAGCAACGATCAGATTTAATTGTGAAAAGATCTGGCGAGCTTGCTAATGGTTTTCAACCCGATGTAATACATTACCCTTATTTTGATTTATTTTTTAATACTTTACCTTTAATTAAGCGAGCTAAAACTGTGGTCACGGTTCATGACGTGATTCCTTTAAAGTTTCCTGATCACTATCCAGCAGGTGTTAAAGGTAAATTAAGGTTTTTTAAACAAAAAAAAGCCTTACAGCGAGTTGAAGCAGTGATCACTGATTCTCAGGCTTCGCAAAAAGATATTTTAAAACATTTAGCAGTTGTTCCAGAAAAAACTCACGTGGTTTATCTGGCTCCTAATCCCAATTTGCAAAAAACTAGCCAAAAACAGCTGAATGCAGTTCGGCGTCGTTATAAGTTGCCACAAAGTTATATTTTGTATGTTGGCGATATTAACTATAATAAAAATCTGCCACAGTTGATTAAGGCTGTGCGTGAGTTACCTTACAATATTAAGCTAGTTTGCGTAGGTCGTAACTTTCAACCTCAAGGTATTCCTGAATGGCAATGGATTGAAGCTCAATTGGCTTTAAGTGACGTGGGTAAGCGAGTTAAGTTTATCACTGATGTAGTAGGTGAAGCAGATCAAGATTTAAGTGCTATTTATACTGGAGCTTTGGTTTATGTACAACCTTCTTTATATGAAGGCTTTGGCCTGCCGGTTTTAGAAGCTATGCGTTGTGAAACTCCAGTAGTATGTGCTCGTAATTCTTCATTGATTGAGGTTGGTGGTGAACAAGTTGAGTTTGTTCAACCTCAAGCAGAGAGTATTGCTCAGGGAGTGCAGCAAGTTTTGTCTTGGTCAGCAAAAAAGCGCCAACAAAGAGTACAAACAGCTTTAAGTTGGAGTAAAACTTTTAGCTGGCAGTTAGTAGCTGAGCAAACCAGCAAAGTTTATCATCAATTATAAAAATAATTAACTAGAATTTAATTATAAAGATATTAAACCTTTGATTTATCATGATAAAAAAACTTTTTCAACAACGTTGGTTAATCGGGCTGATCTTTGTTTTAACTGTTTTAGCAACTAAACCTTACTTAACTACTGGTTTTCCTTATACCCATGATGGGGAAAATCACCTTGCTCGGTTTGCTAATTATAAAATTGCTGTGCGTGAAGGCCAGATTCCTCCCCGCTGGGCACCCAATTTAATGAATCATTATGGTTATCCAGTTTTAAACTATGTTTATCCTTTGGCTAATCTATTGTCTCTACCATTTTCTTTAATGAAGTTTTATTATGGGCTTACTTTTAAGATTTTGGCTAGTTTAAGCATTGCTTTTGGCCTAGTTGGCCTGTGGCAATGGTTAACTGAGTGGCAACTAAAAAACTCAGCTAAAGTTTTTAGTCTTTTAGCTTATGTAGTTTCGCCTTATTTAGTAAATTTAGTTTATTTTCGTGGCAATATTGGCGAATTAATGGCTCTTAATTTGTTAATCTGGTTGTTTTATTGGGCAGAAAGATTGGTTCAGAATAAACAATTAAATTTTACAGATCAGTTATTCGGCCTGCTGACGTGGACTGGCTTTTTGTTAGCTCATAACATTGCAGTATTGTTTGGTACGCCTTTAGTAATAGCTTATTTATTATTAAGACTCCAGTTAACAGCCCAACTAAATATTAACAAGATTAAACAGTTTGGTTGTTGGTTAGTTGGAGCTATATTATTAACTTTGTGGTTTTGGTTGCCAGCGCTAGCAGAAAAAGAGCAAATCATTTTAGACCAAGCTCAATCCTTTTTAAGTTATCAAGATCATTTTGTGAGCTTACCGCAGTTGTTGTTTAGTCCATTAAGTTTTGGTTTCTCTTATATTGGCAGAGTAGACTCTCTAAGTTTTAGTTTGGGCGTTGTTTTAGTGGTTAGCTTAGGCTTAACTGGTCTTTACTTAGTTAAGCAATTATTTTTAGGAAAACTTAATACTTTTATTTTATTGAATTGGTTAGCTTGTTTGTTGTTAATAGCATTACAGTTAAGTTTTACCCGGCCAATTTGGCAGTTATTGCCAGTATTGGCTTATATTCAATTTCCTTGGCGTTTAACTTTGTTTGCAACTGTACTAAGTTTACCCTTAATTGCTATGATTTTTCAGCAAACTCAACAACTTGGTCGATTTATGTTAGTAGGTTTTTTATTAGTGCAATTAATAGGTTTACTAAAACTTCAGCCTGTAGATTATTTTCAGCGGACTAACTTAGACTATGATGCTTTTGCTCAAAGTACGGCTACTTTAAATGAGTATACTCCCAAAGGTTTTAGTTATATTGATTTTAGTGACTGGCAGCCAACTGCTAAATTATTAACTGGCGAAGGAAAGATTGATACACAGTTTTGGTCTGGTTCTCAGCGAAAGTATCAACTAAACCTAGCAACCGAAGCTGTGATTGTTGAGCCCACTATGAATTTTTTAGGCTGGCAAACTCAAGCTAATGGCCAGCGAGTTAACTATCTTAATAATGATCAAGTACAAGGCCGGCTGGCTTATCAGCTGCCAGCTGGTGAGTATCAAGTAATCACTAGGTTTACTCAGCAAACTTGGCCCAGACTGCTTGGCAATCTAGTAAGTGGATTCACTGTAGGAGTTTTGGTCTATTGGTTGGTAAAAAAGTTTATTAGAAAATAAGTTTTTGCTTAATAATGGTTTGATAAATTATTTTGATTGATTTCATTTGCATACAACTTAAGTTTTTACAGTGCGTAGATTTTATTTTAAATTGAGGCCAAACATTGCTGTTGGCTAAATATGCTAAAATTACTTAAATTAGTTGTAAATTTGTCAGGGTAGCTGCTAAGGTGTTGCTGGAGTTATTTTAGTTGAATGTTATTCTAAGGAGTAACTGTGATTGTGGAACTCAGTTCATAAATTAAAGAATTAATAACTTAATAAAGGAAGTAGATGACTCAAAAAAATAACATTATTGTGACTGGAGGCGCTGGTTTTTTAGGCCGCCATTTGTGTCGTGCTTTAGCTAAGCAAGGTTATCAGCTTAAAGTTATTGATCTTCAAGAAAACCCTGAGTTTACCACTATCATTGCTGATGTGCGTGATCAAAACAAAATGAAGCAGTTGATCAAAGATGCTGAGCTGGTTTTTCATCTAGCTTCTTTAATTGAAGCTGGTGAGTCAGTGAAAAAACCATTTAAATACATTGATTACAATCTTAATGGCACTTTGGCTGTTTTAGAAGCAATGCGAGTTAATAAAATTAATAACTTTGTTTTTTCTTCTAGTGCTGCTGTTTATGGCGAGCCAATCAATACTCCTATTAAAGAAGATGATCGTACTATTCCTATTAATCCTTATGGCATGACTAAATTAGCCATGGAAGGTTTATTAAGGTCTTATGTTGAAGCTCATGATTTTACTGGGATTGCTTTGCGCTATTTTAATCTTTATGGCCCAGAAGAACATCATCAGCCAGAAACCCATGCTATTCCTCGTTTTATTGAGCAGATTTATCAAGATAAAGAACTAACAGTTTGGGGCGATGGTCAACATTTAAGAGATTATGTTTATATTGATGATATTGTTGCTGCCCATCTTCAGGCTATCAAGCTAGCTCAACAACAGCCTCACCAATATCACTATTTAAACTTATCAACAGAAAAACCCGCTTCAGTGCTAGAGATTGCTGCTTTAATTGAACGCACTATCAATAAAAAAGCCAAGATTAAACATTTTCCTCCTCGTCCAGGTGATCCTCGGGTGTTAATTGCTGATGCTAGTAAAGCTAAAAAAATATTGGACTGGCAAGCTCAAGTAGATTTAGCTACTGGTATGAAAAACACTGTAGAGTATTTTGTTAATTTTTGGCAACAAACATAGTTGTTTTAAGTTTAATTAGTTTAACTTAGTAATTAAGCTAATGATTGTTGGCCTGCTCTGGATTAAGTTGCAAGATTAAATATTCTGTTGTTTGGGCTATTATGGGATATTGTTTGATTAGTTCTTGAGCCTCATCATCATTAGCGGTAGTGACATAATAAGTAGCTCCTTTGTTAATTTTATCAGTAATTTCAAAGCCAATTGGCCAGCCTGTGCGTTTGGTTTGAAACAAAAACTGAGTATCGCCAAAAGCAGGCGCAATCACTTTAGCAGTTTTGGGGGTAAGCTTGTCTACAGCTTGACCAGCTCGTTGATACTCCCAATGATTAACATGATAATAGTCTTGAATCTGCATCCAAGAAAAAGTAAGCATTAAAATATAGCTTATTATAGTTACACTTAAGCTTAGTACTTGAGTTAAGTTTGCTGAGGAGATTTGGGGATTAAAAACCTTCATTAGTGATTTAAAAGGGCAGCAAAGCTTGAATGATGGGGGTTTTTTAAAGCAATGTTGTAATTG
>WJLO01000065.1 GCA_014728425.1 Minisyncoccota bacterium
ACATAACTCATTAAATCATTCCAAATCGGGGTGGCCCCAGTAACCCCAGAGGCCACATAACTCATTGGCGTGCCGTCGTTGTTGCCAACCCAAGTGGCTACTAAAAATTCTGGTGTATAGCCAATAGTCCAGTTGTCTTTCATGGAGTTGGTGGTGCCAGTTTTAGCGCTAACGATTTGGCCGGGAATCACCAGTTCAGAACGAGTGCCAAAGGCCAGTTTTCGGGCATTATTATCTTGTAAAATGTGACTAACTAAATAAGCTGGAGCTTGGTCTAAAATTCTTTTGAGATCGTTTTTTTGATTACTATCATAGGTGTTAAGGTACTCAAGGTCTTTTTGACGTTGGTCTGGGTTAACTGTTTCCCAAACTTTACCGCGGTAGTCTTCAATTTTGAGTACTGGAGTAAGGGGTACTTTCACTCCTAAATTAGCCAAAACACTAAAAGCCTGAGCCATATCAATCATTTTAACCTCACCCCCTCCTAAAGTAATAGACAAGCCATAGTTAGATGGATCACGCCAGGTAGTTAAACCCATTTTTTTGGTTTGTTCCATAAACTTGACTACCCCAATGGTTTTTAAGGCTTTTACTGCTGGAATGTTTAATGAGTTGCCCAGAGCGTCTCTGACAGTGACTGGGCCTTTAAAAGTACCATCATAGTTTTTAGGACAATAGGGTTTTTGACCAGGAATTTCAAAACAGGTTGGCACATCAAGCAAAATAGAGCCAGGATTTAAAGTTTTTTCTTGAAAAGCAGTAGCATAAGTAAGCGGCTTGATTGAAGAGCCTGGTTGTCTTTCGGCCAAAGTAACGTTAACTTGACCTTCTGCTTCAGTGTCAAAATAGTCAGTGCTACCAATCATGGCTAAGATTTCTCCAGTATTAGGTTTGGTAATCAAAGCTGCACCATTGCTAATGCGATAACGACCTAGTTTAGCTACTTCAGCAGAAAGTGAAGCTTGAGCTGCTTCTTGCAGATCTAGGTCTAAAGTAGTGGTCACTCGTAAACCACCTTTTTCTACAGTTTCCACTCCATATTTTTCATAGAGCCAGTCTCGCACATAAAACACAAAATGAGGGGCTTTAATATCAGTAGTGGTTAAAGCATAGCTAAGGGTTTCACTTTTGGCATTTTCAGCCTCTAACTCACTAATATAACCATCTTCAACCATTCGTCGCAACACTTCATGCTGGCGTTGTTTAGCGCGTTCTGGAGTAGAGCCAAAAGGAGAATAACTACTAGGAGCTTTAGGCAAACCAGCTAATAAAGCTGATTCTGCCAAAGTAAGCTCAGTAGCATCTTTGGCAAAGTACTGCTTGCTTGCAGCTTGGATACCCACAGCAGTACCTCCATAAGAGATATAGTTAAGATACATTTCTAAGATTTCTTCTTTAGAATAGAGTAATTCAGTAAAGATGGCTAAAATTCCTTCTTTAGCCTTGCGCTGGATAGTGCGCTCTTTAGTAAGTAAGGCGTTTTTGACCAGCTGTTGGGTAATGGTGGAACCACCTTGAATAGGCTTGCCTTTGGCATTACTAATTACTGCTCGAGTAATGCCTTCAAGGTCAAAACCAAAGTGGTGATGAAAGTTTTTGTCTTCAATAGCAATGGTTGCTTGCAGTAAATGGGGTGGTAGTGTACTGAGGCTAACAGGAATACGATTTTCATCAGCAAAAATTTCATAAAGTAGCACGCCATCGCGGTCAAAAATCTGAGTGCTTACAGCATAGTTTTCTTTGGCTGTTAAGCGTCGTGGTGAAGGCAGATCACGCAAGATATAAATCAAGCCAGCTAAACTAGCTAAAAAAATCAGGATTAAACCATAACGAACCCAAGGATTAATAATTGGAAAAAACAAGATTTTTAAAAACTTAATGACTCTAGGATGTCGATCATGAAACGAGCCTGGCACTATTGGGTTATTAGTA
The DNA here is from genome assembly GCA_014728425.1 of Minisyncoccota bacterium. Classification (GTDB taxonomy): domain Bacteria; phylum Patescibacteriota; class Microgenomatia; order UBA1400; family PJMF01; genus WJLO01. Next base: position 1,933 of record WJLO01000065.1, read on the forward strand.
GTTTTTTGTGAAGAAGTTTTACTAGGGCGTTTGTTTTTTTGTTTATGCCAAAAAGCCTGTTGCCATTTTTTAGCCTTGGATCCAAAGAGTTTTTTAAAACTAGCCCGACCAACCAATTTTTTTAAACCAGCAAAAACATTTACTAACCTTGTTGTTAACCAGTTTTTCTTTTTGGACTGATGTCTTTGCTGGTTGCCTCGCAACATATCTTTGATTTTGTTGGTGGTGTTAATTAAGTGATTAGCTTTATTCATGAGCTGAGTTTTGGTTCAGACTTATTTTATTATAGAATTGTTGTTATATAATAAACACCTAATTATCTCTTATTTTAGGAACAAAATGCAAGATTTGGCACAACAGGCTTGGTTTCAATACTTAACTAGTTGGCAGCAGAAGCTGGTTAGACAGGCACATCAGTTATTAGTACGAGAGCAGGAAAATCAAACTTTATATGATGATTATTCTTTTATTGTTTTTCCAATGGCTAAAGCTTATGAAGGTTTTTTAAAAAAGCTTTTGTTTGACCAAGGTTTAATTACCCAACATGTTTATGAAGGCAAGCGTTTTAGAATTGGTCGGGCGTTAAATCCAGACATTCGCGAACATCAACGTGACAAATGGTGGCTATATGATAATGTAGAAAGAAAATGCGGCAGTAAAACTGCTCGTTTTTTATGGGAGACCTGGTTGGCTTGTCGTAATCGAGTGTTTCATTTTTTTCCTAAGGCCAAAGCCAGTTTAGAGTTAAGTGAAGCTAGTCAACGTTTGCAAATGATGCGTGATGCTATGAGACAAGCAGTTGCTTGTTTAGAAGATAGTGAAAATTAACTAAAAACATCATGATTGCCTTAAGATTGATGCGTAATCAAGGTAATTAGCTAGAAAGGTTTTATGGCTGCTACTAAATTTAAATATAAAAACATTACCATTTCTGGTCTGCCTGGCTGTGGTTCTACTACCTTGCTAAACATGCTTAAGGAAGAATTGAAACTGGCTGGCTGGCGTGGATTCAGTGGCGGGGAGTTTATGCGTGCTTATGCAGTAGAAAAAGGTTTGTTTGATGATAAAGACAAGATTCATCATGCAGCCACTGCTTATAGTAATGATTTTGATCGTCAAGTGGATATGGGCATGCGTCAAAAACTCCAAAGTCAAAGTAAATGGATTATTGAGTCTTGGCTGTCGGGTTTTATGGCTCAGGGTTTAACAGGAGTTTTAAAAGTATTAATGACTTGCAGTGCTGATGCAGTGCGTATAGACCGGATTGTTAATCGTGATGAGATTACAGTAGCTGAAGCTAAAAAACATATTCAAGATCGCTATCAAACTAATTTGACTAAATGGCAGCAAATGTATCACCAAGAATGGCAGCAGTGGGTGGTACAAGCAGGTAAAGCTAAAGCAGAAGATCCAATTGATTTTTGGCGGCCAGATCTTTACGATGTAGTTATTGATACTTTTTCGCATAATCAGCAGCAAACTGTCGAGATTGTGCTGGAACAGATTTATGGCTACAAAAAATCCGCGCAAGCGTCGCTCAAGCAAGATCAGTAAATCAAGTGCTAAGGCAGCTCATCCAGTGTTTTTGCCATTGATTTTGGTAGTACTGGCTTTATGGGTAGTGTATCGCAGCTTGTTTAATTTTCCAGTTTGGTTTGATGAGACCATTGGCAAGGCCCTGTTTTTTGGTTTGCCCGTCTGGGTTTATATTGTGATTAGCAACTTGCAAGAGATCCCTAATTCTTTAGCTTCTTTTAAGTTAAAGCGTGGATTGTCATTAGGCTTGGCAATCGGTGGCTTGTATGGTTTTGCTGCTACTACTTTGGCTGTTTATCAGCGCGGCAGTGGAGTGCAACCAGCAGCTTTGTTTATGGCAGATCGTTTTTGGTGGGAGTTTGCTTTGGCTTTACTGACTGCTTTTTGGGAAACTTTGTTTTTTTACAGTTTTGTGATGACTGTGGTGCAACATAAATTTACTCAGTGGTCGTTGCTAAAACAACTTTTGTTAGTGGTAGGGATTTTTATGGCTTTTCATTTGCCTAATACCATTTTGCGCTTTGGTGCTTTTGGCGCTTTTTATCAAGTTATTTTGTTATCTTTATTTGCTTTAGGTCAAGGATATTTGTTTGCTAGTGAAAAAAACGCTTATGCCTTAATACTTTCTCATGCAATTTGGGGCATGGTGTTATTGATTCATTTTTAAAACTGTTTTTGGTGAGCTTAGCTTCACTTATTTTTACAAACATTAATTAATGAGCTGCTAAATACACACCATTCACTAGCTTTTTAGCTATCAAAGCTCCTGATCTACTAACCCACCAACACCATCCGCTAGTTTTTAGCCAACCACTCCAGCACTGACGAAAGGAACATGGTTTTTTAAGCTAGTGAAAGCAAAAATTAATATCTTAAAACTAAAACAAGAGAATTGATTAACCATTAAAAAGCCTAAGTCACTAACCAACAAACACCATTCGCTAGCCAGTAAATAACCACCCCGGCACTGGCGTAAGG
>WJLO01000010.1 GCA_014728425.1 Minisyncoccota bacterium
CAACTGCAGCTTCTACTAAATCAACACTATCTTCATCAAAGTTTTGTAGAATAGCTTCTAAAGTTCCCTTGACATCAGCCCTAACAATTAACTTTATTTTTTCTTTCTCGCCAAAAGCAGCTTCAATATCTAAGTCTGACCAGTCTGGGGCTGTTTCTTGCGACTCAGCTGAAGTTGACTCATCTTGAGCTGATTGGTCTTCAGTTTTTGCTGCTTGAGATTGTTGATACTCCGCCTGAGCATCACGAACGATTTCACCAATACTAGGAACCTGCTTAAAACCAATAATCTCTGCTGGCGATCCTGGTTTAACTGCTTGTAAGTGTTGGCCCTGTTCATTAGTTAACAATCTCACTCGACCATGCGCAGTTTCAGTTAACAAATCTTGTCGGGTGCGTAAAGTTCCTTGTTTGACTACCACACTAGCCACTGGCCCTCGTTTAGCATCTTTAGTAGACTCGATCACTGCTGCCTCTAAAGGAGCCTGTGGATCTGCTTTTAACTCAAGTAACTCAGCCATCACCACTACAGTTTCTAACAACTTATCAACACCTTTACCGGTCTTGGCCGAGATTTCTACTACCTCAACATCTCCACCATAATCACTGACTAGCACCTCTTGTTCTGCTAGTTGAGATTTAACATCATCTAAACGGACGTCAGGGAGATCAATCTTGTTAATCGCTACCAAAAATGGCACTTTACTTTCACGAATATAACGCAGAGATTCAATAGTTTGAGGCTTAACCCCATCATTAGCCGCTACAATCAAAATCACTAAATCAGTAACCTGTGCTCCACGTTGGCGCATCTTGTTAAAAGCAGCATGGCCTGGGGTATCAATAAAAGTTAATTTTTGTTTTTGAGCAGATTTTTTTGCAGTTGCTGACTGAGTTTTTTTTCTTTTAGTTGATTTTTTAGCTTTACTGTTCTTAGTTTTGGCTGCTGAAGCTGGTTTTTGTTGCTCAGCTTCAGGAACAAACTCAATCTGATAAGCCCCAATGTGTTGGGTAATGCCGCCAGCTTCTTTGGCTTGCACTCTAGTTTGACGAATATAATCTAATAAAGTAGTTTTACCATGATCAACATGGCCCATAATAGTAATAATTGGCGGTCTGGTTTGTAAAGCCATAAGTTTTTAGTTTTATTCCTTTTGTTTCTCTATTGCCGATTTTTCAGAATCCTGGTCATCAGCATCTTCACTCTTGCTAGGCTTGTTTTCCTGATCTTGAGTTGAGTCTTGAGCAACTTTTTTGCTCTTGGCTGAATCTTGTTGTGCTGCTGAAGATTGATCTTGAGTTGAGTCAGTAGTTGTCTCTTCACTAACTTTCTTAGACGACTCTGCTGACTTAGCTGGCGATGTTGCTGTATCAACTTTTGAAGCTGAGGCTTCTTGATCGTCGTCTTGATCTTGCTGATCCTCATCAGCTGCTGCCTGATCTTTTAAAGCCTGAACCCGAGCAGCGCGTTTTGCTTCTCTTTCTAATTGAGCAGCCTCATACTCAGCAACAAAGTCTTTTAATAACTGAGTCTGATCTTCATCAAGCTCTGGAGCAGCCAGCCATTTATCACTAAACCGCTGAAGATCAGCCACTGTAGTTAGCTTATGATGAATAAGGTAGTCTCTTGCTTCTTCGGTCAAGCCCTTAATGGTATCAACTTCATATTCTTCTTGACCAGTTACTTGTGATTTAACCTGACCTTGGTCAGATTGAACCGTGATCTTATAACCAGTAAGCTTGGCCGCTAAACGAACATTTTGCCCTCCACGACCAATCACTAAAGAAAGCTGATCATCTGGAGCAGTTACCACTGCTAGTTTTTCTTCTTCTTTGAGCTCGATTTTGAGATTTTCTGCTGGAGCTAAAGCAGCTTGTAGGTAAAGTTCTAGATTTTCAGAAAAAGGAATAATGTCGATTTTTTCATTATTAAGTTCTTCAATCACTTTTTGTACGCGCACACCCCGTTGTCCTACACAAGAACCTACTGGGTCAACCCCTTCCTGAGTAGAAGCTACTGCCAGCTTACTGCGCACTCCAGCCTCTCTGGCAATATTAATGATCTCTACTGCTCCGCTAGCAACTTCTGGTACTTCTCGTTCAAATAACTTAACTACCAACTCCTGATCGGCTCGAGAAACAACAATAGTTTGACCCCGAAAAGTCTCCCCAATCTCTTTAATTAACACTGCTAAGCGTTGATTAGTACGATAAAACTCACCTCGCATTTGTTCTTCTGGCGGCATATAGCCTTGACCTCGACCAATATTAACTACCACTGTACGTCGATCCATTCGCAAAACCTGGCCAGTAACTACTTCACCAACTTTATCTTGATAATCTGTAATAATTTGATCTTTTTCTGATTGGCGAATTTTTTGTAAAATCACTTGTTTGGCAGTTTGAGCAGCAATACGACCAAACCCAGCTGGAGTAACATCTTCAGCTTTGTCTTCATCCCATTTGGTAATCTCTTCTGTTTCTTGATCACGCTCTAGCACTGGTGCCTTAAAAATTCGCGCTGAGCCTGTTTCTTTATTTAACTTAACAAAATAATAAGCATCTTCTTCCAGCTCACCAATCTCCTTACGATAAGCAGAAACTAAAGCTTGTTCAATAGCTTGGTAAATTGATTCTTGAGGAATATGACGTTCGCTAGCAATTTGTGCAATAGCAGCAGCAAATTCGGTACGAATCACAGTGTTAAGATTTGGCATAAAAGTACTCCTTATATTTAGCTTAGCCTACTGATTAACGAGCCTGTAAAAAAGCTTGACTGCTTTTGTTATGAACTCCTGAGACTGCTCAACTTTTAAAATAACTCATTAACTTGATCAACAGTCCCAGCTAATGTAAAAAAAGACGTGCTAAGCTGCTCGTCCTTCATTTCTTTAATTAACCAGTTTATCAACAATAAATTATAACCTAAATCTCGGTCTTTCTCAACTGTTCGAGTAATTTTCGTTGATCTGAACTGAGTTTTTCTGGCACTTTGACAATCAAGCGCACATATAAATCACCCTTGCCTGAGCCTCGCAAATGAGGCACGCCCTCACCACGCAAACGAATCAAAGTGTGGGATTGTGTGCCTGGCCTAATCTTCAGTTTTAGCTCACCATTGTGAATGGTCTCAACTTTAGCATTACCACCCAAAGCAGCAGTAGTAAATGAGATGGGTTTTTTAATAAACAAATCATAACCATCCCGAGTAAATTTAGGATGAGGCTTAACATCAAAAGTAACATCAAAATTTTGGAATCTTACTCTGGTGCCATCATTAGCTCCAGCTGGTACTTTAATTTGGTGTTTTTTACCATTAATAGTGACTTCTTTAGTGGCTCCTTTAACTGCCTCCATAAAATCAACAGTAACCGAATGTCGCGGCCGGCGCCGACTGGCCCCACCAAAACCGCGACCAAAAAACGACTCAAAAATCTCAAATGGGTCATTAAAATCCATATCAGCAAAAGGATTGGTGCCACCACTACGAGTGGTATAAGTCCAGGTAAAAGGACCAGATCTAAAACCACCAGCAAAAGGATTACCAGTAGCTCCAGCTCCTGATGCTGGGTCAAAAGCAGCATGGCCAAATTGATCATAAGCTTGTTTTTTCTTAGAATCAGATAAAACCTGATAAGCTTCATTAATCTCTTTGAACTTTTCTTCTGCATCTGCTGCATCATTACGATCAGGATGATACTTTAAAGCCATTTTCCGATAAGCTGCTTTGATCTCTTTATCAGAAGCAGTTTTGGAAACTCCTAAAATCTCGTAATAATCACGTTTAGTTGCCATAAGACTGTTCAATTGTAACAAGGAAATCGATTGTTGTTAAGCAGACGATTTAATTGACTGCTAAAACTGCCCTTACGGTAACAGCCACTGACCAATAATCACCCGTAAAGCATCCACGCCGTCTCGCCAGGTAATTTTTTTACCCTCACTAAAATCTCTACCCACATAACTAATAGGAACCTCATAAATCTTCACCCCACGCTTGAGCACTTTGCAAGTAATTTCTGGCTCTAAATCAAATTTATTAGCCCGCAAATCTAAAGACCGCATTAGTTTAGTTGGCAAAACCTTATAACAAGTTTCCATATCTGAAAGAGTGGTGTTGTAAAGAATGTTGATGGTCAAGTTTAACAAGCCATTACCAAGCCGATGCCAAAACAGTAGATTTAGATGAGGTCCTAAAAATCGAGAACCATAAACTACTTCAGCTTTACCTTTTTTAATTGGCTCTATTAACTTGGGAATATCTTCAGGATCATATTCTAGATCAGCGTCTTGGATTAATACATAATCACCAGTCACTTTTTTTAAACCATAACGTACAGCACTGCCTTTGCCGCCATTTTTTTTGTCAAAAAGGTGAATTTTTTTCTTTTTAGTTGCACTCAGTTTTTTAACAAATTGATTAATTTTTTTCAAAGTTTCATCAGTAGAACCATCATTAACAATCACTACTTCATCAACTGCTTTAATCTTTAAAACTCGTTTCAAGATCTCTTGAACAGTGTTTTGTTCGTTATAAACCGGGACGATCAAGGAAAGTTTCATTGTTACTCGATTCTAGCTTCAGCTGCTAACAAACTCATAGCCAATCAGAGCAGCTATGCTAATTTAGATTAGTCTATTAAGCAGACTGCTGAGGCTTTAATTATTTTTATTAATAATTTTAATTGGTTTTCTTAGCTGGATTTTATAACCGTACAGTTCTTGCTCTGCTACTAATGTAGTTACTTTATCCTGATGGGCTAAATATTGCAAGCGGGTATATTGATCGATTAAGTCTTGGTTTGCCTCTATTAACAAAATGTGTTGATCATGAGGATGATCTTGTGGCACCAGCAACTGTTCTCCCGGATAACCATGAGCAACATAACCAAACCAAGATGGCATTGGCAACTGATGTCTACGAGTATATTGCTCCAGCACACTGGCCCAAACAGTACGCACCCCATATGGAGTACCTAAAACCGAAAGACTAAAGGGTTGGTCAGTTCCAGCCAGGTGATACATGGCCTGCACAATCTCTAGTTTTTGCGAAAACAACATCCCGTTTTGAATAAAATTGGTTAACTCAAAGGGAGTCTGGCGCTGAGTATTTAAATAAAGCTGGTGTAAATTACTACCAATTATCAGCATTAAACAACAACTAGCCAATAGTTTTTTTGTTGACCACAAATTAACTAAGACATAAGCAGTAATAATAATTAAGGGCACTGCTACTGGTAAGTCTAAAAACACTTTATTAGGAAAATGAAAAGTAAATAAAATACTGTGACTAAATAATAAAGTTAAAACAAATAACAAGCTTAAGCGAGTTTTTCTTTTGGCTTGATGATATTTTGTTAAGACAAAACCGATTAACACTATTAGCACTGCAAAAGCTATAGGATAAGACCAACCAAAAACAGTATGCTTGACTACCATACCTAAGTGGTCTAGATAACTTAGCAAGGCTGTTTGTACTTGAAGAGGGTTGCTAAAATTATCTAACAAAAAAACCTTGATAAAAGTCTGGCTGGCAATAAACCGAAACTTTAACTCTGCTACTAATAAAGGAGCCAGTCCTAAAACTAAACCTAAGTGCAACTGCCACCAGTTCTTGAATTGGTGCTTGCTAAGATAAAGCCATAAATAATAAAAGGGTATTAAATAAAGTAAAAAAATCTCCCCTTGGATGGCTAAACCCAAAAACAGGCCTGCTAACCAACTGCGAGCTTGGCGTTGTAAAGTTTGATAAAAAAAATAATAACTCCAAACCAACAAAGGAATGCTCACAGAAAAATTAAAGATCCAGCG
>WJLO01000066.1 GCA_014728425.1 Minisyncoccota bacterium
AATAATAGCTTTGTCATAACGAAGCCTTGTTTTGATGGTCAGGAACTGCCAAATTCCCCAACCAATCAAAATTGCAACTGCCAAATGAAAGTCCATTAAGCGATTAGTAATTGGAGCGTCAATAGTAATGGCATTAGCTAAAGGTGAGATTAATAAATAGCTAAGCAATACTTTTTCTGGTTTAGTAAGTTGAGGAAGTTTTTTAATGAGCAAGCCTATGCTAAGTAGCAAGATTGGTAATAAAGCTAGATTAAATTGTCCAAAACCCAACTCCCGCAAGCTATGCCATGGGTTATGGTCTCCTAAAAAAAACAAATAATTAAGGTCAAAACTACTCAAATAGCCTTTGATGAAATACAGAGCAGTGAAGGTAAACTGATTATTAATGAGATAAGCTAGTTTAGCAGTCACTCCCCAAAGCATTAAATTTAATTGTTGGGCTTGGGTCTGAATAATAATTTCTGGATTAAAAAAAATAGTTGCTCCAGTTTTTCCAGCATTAACTTGACTAAAAATAACTAAAATGCTTACTACACTCAAAAACATGCCTATGAAAAAAGCTAAACTCTGCCATCTCTTTAAGGAGTTTTTTTTAGGCCAAAATTGTGCATGATAAATAACAGCAATGGCTAAAAATAACCAGGGTAGAAGCAACAAAGGAGCATTGTAAAAAAAACATGCTAGAGTAAAAACCAACCAAGTGGGGACTAGCCACCAGCTGTGTTGTCGAGCTTTCAAAAACAACCACAACATCAGCGCTGAAAAACTAACTGCTACTGCTGGTTCATAAACATTGCGGCTAGCGGTGAGATGCCAAATGCCAAAAGTTATTAGCAAAGCAGTAATTAAAGCTGGTTTTTGTTTATTAAAAAGTTCTTTTACTAGCAAATAACTTAAAGGGATCAGTAAGCTAGCAAGCAGAGCAGTAGGTAAGCGAATTGCCCAACTGTTTAAGCCCAAAAATTTAATGCTTAAGGCAGTGGTATAGATTAAACCTGGTAGTTTGTAATCGCCAATGGATTGAAAATTAATTGGCCATGGCCCAACACCGTGGTGGTCATGGCTAGTTTTAAAAATGCTATAAGCATCATAGCCAATAGCTAGTTCATCTCGATGCAAGGCATAAGGAACTTTTGCCAGTTGATAAACTCGTAAAAAAACTGCTAAACCAAATAGACATCCTAAGATTAGTTGATATTTTTTGTTGTTCATATTAGGCTTTGTTTAATTAGACAACAATCTCATTAATGGGCTTGGTTGACTGATCTTAAGTTAAACTTAGCTTATTAATTAACTTAGTTAAGTTAAGTTTAGTTTTAGTTAATCATCATTAACACTAGCTTGATAAACAGTTAATTGATCACTTAACTTAAGCTCTTTTATTATCTTAGCAAATTGTTGGCGAGACCACCATTCTTTTAATAAAGCTGATTCAGTTGGTTGCTCAACAATATAAAAAATCATAGTTGGCGGTGGTTGAGGCTGACGTACAAAAAATCTTAATAAAGCTTTTTTGTGAGGTACATAGTCAGTTGCTTGGGGTTGATAAGCAAATTCTGTAGGCAGAGGTTGACCTGCCAGAGCTTGCCAAAAATAGAGGTATTGATAGGCAAAATCATAAACTTCTGGCACATAATGATAAGCAGCAAAACTTTGCCCATGACTTTGTTGCCTGATCCAAGCTAAGGCTTGCAACTTGATTGACAAAAACTGACGTTGTTTGGCCAGTTGAATTTTATTAAAGTCATAAAAATTTTTTAAATGATAAAGAGGTGTTAAGATTAGTAGCAAACTATAGATGATAGTGAAAATCTGCTTGTTAAGATTTTCACTAATGAACTTAAAAGCTTGGCCAATGATAATTACTATGATTGGCATCATTCCCAATAAGTACCAGACATTAAAGTGCAAAAACCAAAAACCAATTAAAGGTAGTAGTAGCCAACTGATGAATTCTGGTATTAGGGTGTTTTTTAGCTTTGACCAAGACCAACTTGAACGGCAACACCAGGCTAAATAACCCAGCAGCAGTCCTATTAGAATAAAAAACAATAACACAGCCAGATTAAAAACTTGATTAAGTAGTGGATAACTAGAGTTTAACTCTAAAACCCAAAAAGCTAGGCGTAGCTCTTTCAAAGTCATTAGTGTTATAGCTTTAATCTTGGTTAAACTAATGGCGGTTGTGGCTCCAATTTGTAAATAAGTTAACAAGGCTTTGGTTTGCCAAAAATTGTGTCTAAACTCAAAGATTAATTGAGGCACAAAAGGGAGTAAGAAACTCAGTAAGCTTAAAAAAACTTGTTGCCAACTTAATTTAATTTTTCTGATTATTAAAGACAAGCTAATTAATATTGGGTAAAAAATCGCAAAAGCACTAGAAAAGTGAAAGCCCAGGCCAGCGGCCACAGCCAGTATCACTAGCTGCTTGCTGGTGATAGAGCGTTGATTAATAATTTTTTTAATAATGATAAGGATTATTAATGAGATTAAGGTCATGGGAAAAGGGTTCCAGGCGCTGGTAGAGATGGTCCACCAGATTGGAGAGCTAGTGATAATGATCGCTGTCAGTTTACCAAAGTATTGGTAAGCTAAATAAATTTGTACACCTAAAATCAAGATCATTAGCAAAATCGGTGCAGCTGGATGACCAGCAGTCAGTACAAAGATCGGTAATAATAAATAAAACCAAGCTGGACCAAAGTAAAGCCCAGGAACACTGGTCCAAGGGCCAACTAGTTTGGGTTTAAGATTTAAGATCATGTTCAAGACCGCTAAACTATCTTTACCATGATCAAAACTAAAGGGAATTACTTGAGAAAAAACAATTGGTAAACGAGTACTTAGTAAAATCAACCACAAAATTGCCAACAACCAGTTTTTTTGTATAACTTGGGCATTTTTTTTTATCAGCTTTTTAAAAACATGCTGAGTCATTAACCGCCTTGTTAGTTTCATAAACATAAACATAATCGTGAACCCGATTACTGGATTTCACAATATGCAAGGCAGGCATGTCTTGTTGTTCGTCAGTGACTAAAATAATGGTTTTGTTTTGTTGTTTAGCTTCACAGCCTAGTTTTTGAGCGTTTGGCGAGCCTTCTACTCGTAAATTTCCCAAACCCACAGTGTGCTGAAAGCCAGAGGCTTCTAGCTCACCCAACACTGCTAGTTTTTGATATAGGGCAGGATTCATATCATTATAAAAAGCATAAAACATTAAAGGATCAGAAAAAAAGCTTTTGATCACGATTTCTACTTGAGGGTCATTGAATTTATATAGCTGTAAATAGCCAAATAATTCTGGTAGATAACCTTGATAAGCAGTCTCTTTTTTATAAGCATGAACAGCCCAGAAGTCTGTGATATATACAGTAGTATAGCCAGTAGCCAAAACTAAAACCGTGATGCTCAACAGTGTGGCCAGCCAAGTTGCTTTTTGCTTGGCTAGTTTAAAAGCATAAGCTAAGCCCAGAACAATGGTGATAGTCATAAAAGGATATAGGGGTGACAAGCGTACTTTTTGCGGCCATCCAGCTAGTAAAGCAGGTATTGGTGCGATTACTAAACCAAGTCCAATTAATAACTTTAAAGTTAAGTCAAGTTGGTGATTTTTGTTAAACAGTAAGGCTACTAAGCCTAATAAAAATGCTAGATAAAAAACTGGATAAAATTGACCAAAGTTGGCACTATTTAACGCTGGTTGATCAACTTCTCCTTCAGTAGCTAAGTATTGTGGAGAAAAAGTGTGTAAGGCTCGGTCAGTGAGCATATAACTGATTAGGTAAACTTTGTTGAAAACTAGGTGGCAGTATTCTTTAGGAAAACGCATTTGGCAAAAAGCACGTTGTTCATCAACTTTAAGCTTGATGCCTGGATCATAAAAAATGCCAATCTGTTGAAGTCTAGTAGTATTGCTTTGCGCTGCTTTGCCAAAAAACAAAGGCGAAACAGCCACCAGCAAGGTAGTTATAAAAACCACTAAGGTTTTTAGAGAAAGTTTTTTGTGCCAGGCTTGCCAACCCAAAATCATTAGCGATAATGCTAAAGTGACTGGTCGATAAGCAATATAGCTATACCAAGTAAAAGCAAAAAAGAGAGCGGCTAGCAAGGCCCAAAGTTGATGGGGTTTTTTTAAAAGTTTTACTAAAAACACTAAACCAATAGTAAAAAACAACAGTGCTAGGTTAGATTCAAAACCAATTCTGCTTAACAAAAAAGGCCAAGGACTAATGGCAGTCAGTAAACTGCCCCATAAAGCTAAAGTTGGTTTAAAGTTAAGTTCTTTTAAAAGTAGATATATTACTGCTACTAAAAAAGTGCCTGCTAATACTGAGGGTAATCTGATGGTGAAGGTTGAGAGTCCAAAAATTTTTACAAAAGGCATCATGGCATAAGCCATAGCTGGTAGTTTGTCATCACCAAAGCCTTTAAAAATAATTGGATAACTTACGCCATGCTCATCTTTGCCAGTTTTTAACAAAGATTTAGCTAAAAAACCAAAATGAGCTTCATCTACCAAAGCACCTTTAGGCGCTTGATCAATAAGGTAAATACGTAAAGAAAATGCTATGATGATAATTAGAAGTAGTAACAACCAATATGGCAGTTTTTGCAAAAGTTTTTTTATTTTCATATATGCAAAGTATATACTAAAATGATTAGGTAAATAACACAACAATGAAAAAGTTGATTTTTTTGACTCGTGAACAATGGTTAGTAGTTTTGTTTCTGCTTATTAGTTTAGGTTTGCGCATTTATAAAATCACTGCTATTCCTCCGGTGATTAGTCATGATGAAGTTTATTATATGGCTGAAGCCAAAGCCTTGGCAGTGAGTGGCCATGACCCTACTGGAACTTGGCGACCTTGGTGGTTAACAGCAGCCAATCCTTTGTTTGCAGAACTGCCAGGTACTTTAATGATGCCTGCGGCTTGGTTGTTTCCAAACAACACTGTTTTAGCTGCCAAAGCCACAGCTATAGTTTTAGGCACGATCTTGCCATTAGTATTGGCAGGAGTGGCTGGCGAGTTAACTAAAAACAAGTTAGTGACAGGCTTGACTTTAGTTTTAGCAAGTTTTAATCCATGGATTTTTCAGTTTTCACGCATGGGTTTTGATGCCTTATATTCTTTAAGTTTTTATTTTTTAGCTATTTATTTAATGTTAAAACTTAAATCTTGGCAGCGATTATGGGCAATTATTCCTTTAATATTAGGTTTTTATCAATATCAAGGCTTAAAGGTGATTTTTGTACCCATGGTTTTGGCAACTTTATTTTACTTATGGTGGCAAAGTAAGCCTCAGCAACGTACTTGGCAAAAACAACTACCATTATTGATTATGGGGAGTTTTACTGTAGTTTTTTTTACTGTGCATTTATTGCGAATGGGTTATCAGGAAGCAGGAGGCAGAGTTAATGATTTAGTTTTTTTCCAAGATCAATATTTAGCCAAACAAGTAGATTTGCAGCGTCAGCAGGCTATTGAAAGCCCTGTGCAAAAATTTTTTACTAATAAGCTAACTGTTTTAATTGCTGAACTAGCTAATAAATATTTGCAAGCTTTTGAGCCTACTCAACTTTTTGTACATGGTGAAGCCAGGCGCAATCCTTTTTCAGTTTATAGTAGGGGAGTTTTTCATTTAGTAACTGTAGTTTTAATCATAATAGGCTTGATTAATCTTTGGCAGCATCGGTCTTGGCGTAAACAGGCTTGGTTTTTAAGTTTATTAGTTTTGTTGGCGCCAATACCGGCAGCCATTAATGCCAGTGATTCTTGGATTATGTTCCGAGCGAGTTTTTTATTTCCTTTACTAATAATTCTAGCTGGTATTGGCGCCAGTAAAATCTGGCAAATTAAAAAACCTTGGTCAGCAATCATTTTAACAGTGATTTATTTATTATTAGTGAGTGACTTCTTTTATGAGTATTTTTACCGTTACCCTATTTATGGCACTAAAGAACAATACTTTGCTGAACGACTTTTAAGTAGTTATCTTAAGCGTGGGACTGCTGATCAGCAGTTTTTGGTTTTAGCTGATGAAGACTATTTTGTTTTTACTGAGATTGTGGTTCACAACAACTTAATTAATCAGCAAAACCTAGATCAGCTTCAGCAAGCTTATCAAGATAAGAATTATCAAGCTAACAACTTTACCGTAGCTACTCGCTGTTTAGATGTAAACAGCTTAGCAAATAAAGTAACTGTAATTGCTGATCCTAGTGTGCAGCTTTGTGATGGTCGTTCCAAAGACCAGTTGCCTCCAGAGTTGCGAGTCACTGAGATTAAATCATTGCTGGACAATGGGACGATTTTTGCTATTTATCAAGACAGTGTTTGTGATGATTATCCATTAGACAGTCGAGTGCAAGTGCAACAAGATGTATTTGCAGTAGAACAGTTAACTGATCAACAGTTTTGTGAAAATTTTTTAACTAGAGAATAATAAAAACAATTGACTTAAGCTTTAAGATTAAAGTTAGTAGTTAAAAACTTGAATAAATTATCTTGCTTTGATAGTTAAGTCAGTAAGTAACTAAGTAGTAAGATTAACAAAGGTTAATTTAAAATGACGAAAAAAATCCTATTAATCATTTTGTTCACTGCTTTGTTATTAAGGGTAATCTTTTTAGCAAGCTTGCCTCATGGTTTTCAAAATGACGAAGCTTCTTTTTTTTACAATGCTATTGCTTTAAAACAAACCCTAAAAGAT
>WJLO01000067.1 GCA_014728425.1 Minisyncoccota bacterium
ACGCAGGAGATCGTTTTTAATAATGAGCTAGATTGGGCCTTATAAAAAGCTATTTAACATTATTTTATTCAGGGCCCGTGGTGTAGCGGTTATCCCGGTGTCCACCGGGACACGCAGGAGATCGTTTTTAATAATGAGTTAGATTGGGCCTTATAAAAAGCTATTTAACATTATTTTATTCAGGGCCCGTGGTGTAGCGGTTAACATGCCTGCCTGTCACGCAGGAGATCGCCGGTTCGAATCCGGTCGGGCTCGCAAAAGATCGTCCCGGTGTCCACCGGGGTCGGGCTCGCAGAGATAAAAAAGATTCACAAGTGGATCTTTTTTTGTGGGCTTATTTAATACTACAAACCAAGAATTTTATGCCTGAGGTTTTGCTATCCATTTTTTTATTAATTATTTTGGCCTTGCTTTTAAAAAGCATCAGTTGGTTGTTTGCTAAATTTTCTCAAATTTCTCAAGACTTTTTCTATCCCAGGCTAAATGTACTGCTAGGAAAATGGTTTAAGAAAACTCCACAACAGGAAAAGCTATATCAACAATATTCCAAAAAAATTAAAGTTAACTCAAAAAAGATTGATCGCTACTGAGACTACGAAGGCTGTTTGTTTGCTATTTTCTGGGTACCACTGTTTTTATTAATTATATTTGGGCCGTTGGTTTATAAGTCTGAAGTGCAAAATGTTGTTGGCTATCCACAAACAAAGCAGCAACTCACCTTGTTTGTGCTTAATGCAATTTTGGCAGCGGCTTCAAGTGTCTCAATTGCAGCTTATTTGTCATTTGCAGTTATTAAGCTGGTTTATCGTTTCTTTAATCCAAAAGAGGAGATGGGCTTTTTGATATTTAATTCACCAGTGATGAACCCAGCCAGAAGAGGATTTATAGATAAACCTAGCTATAATTTGGTTCTGTTTAATTTTATTTTTACAATAATATCTGTGTCGTTATCTTTGGCAGTTTTTTGTTTGGCAATTTTTGTTTAGCTGTTTGACCCACCTTTATTTCTTAGTATGATTTTAGTTTTAACTAATATACAGACCCATCATAAATCAAAGATAGTCTTTAAATTGTTTTATCATTAAAAGATTGATTTTTGGATTATTATCCTCTACAGTAAGCTTAGTGCTTGAATAGTGATAATATGAACAAAAATGTTCTAGTATTATTGAGTTCTAACGCCCAAAAGCGATTTTTTCAAGATCTAAAATCAAAATATCGGTTAATCTTTGTTTTGATCGATAAAAACAAATCCCCCTTAACCAACATTCAAGTTTTAAAAACTAAATTAAAAGATGATCGGTTAATGATTGATGCAGTTGTGCCGGTCAATGATAAAACTAGTGTTATTGCTAGTTTGTTGGTCCAAGAATTTAACCTGATTGGGTCAAGGCCTTTAGCTGTTTGTCAGGCTCAGCACAAAGGTATTGCTACTAAGATTTTTGAGGAGCTAGGTTTAACCATAGGAGCAACTACTTACTTAACGCCAGCAAACTTCATGCAAAACTTAAACCTATTGGATTATCCGGTTTTTTATAAACCAGTCAAGGGCTCGTTGTCTATTAATGCTGGTTTTGCCCACTCAGCTACTGTTTTACAAAAGGTGTTAATTGAGTTGTTCAATCAAGACAGCAAGTACTTGTCTTGGTATAAACAGGTTTTCCAAGCTTATTTACCATCGGGCACTAAGACGAATGCTTTTGTGATCCAGCCAGTAGTAAAAGGCCGGCAATTTACTGCTGATGGTTTTATTTATCAACACCAAGTGTTTTTTACTGGGATTACTGAGTCCATTATGCATGATCAGTTTTATAGTTTTAAGCGTTTTGATTTTCCAGCACAGTTGCCATTCAAGCTGTTGGCGAAATTAAAAACAGGAGTGCAAGACTTTGCTCAACAGCTTGATTTTAACAATTCTGCTTTTAATGTAGAGTTTTTTGTCACTCCAGCACAGAAGCTTCATTTTATTGAATTTAATACAAGGTTATCTTTTCAGTTTACTCCTTTGTTTAATAATTATTATCAGACAAACTATTTAACAATGTTAATCAAACTAGCCTTAGGGGAAAAACCAACCTTGAAAAAACAACCAAACCTTAAAAAAACTAGCTGCTGCATTTTACGTTCTAAAACTGATCGATTTGTTAACAAAATCCCTAGTAAATCAGAGTTAAAAAGGCTGACAACTGCCAACGCTGATCTTTTAGGCATTAGGGTTTTTGTGAAAGAAAACCACTATTTATCTGAGTCAATTCAAGATAGTTATTCCTATCGTTATGCAAGCCTGGATATCCAGGGTGAAGATTTTCAGCAGATAAATAAAAAGTTTATTGAACTTAAACCTCAACTTGATGCTTGTTTTGGTTTTAGGTAGTTGTTTGTGCTATGTTTTATTATTAAAGATTTTCTAGTTTGGATGATTTATAATACGTGGCAGATCAACTTGCGGGTGTAGTTCAGCGGTAGAATGCGACCTTCCCAAGGTTGAGGCGAGGGTTCGACTCCCTTCACCCGCTCCATACGGGAATTAGTTCCCGTTTTTCGGTTTTTTAGCCTTAAAATCGCAAGTTAGCCTGGTTAGAGCCAGGTTTTTTTGTTTTTTGACACTAGCCTGGGGGTAAAAGTTACCGGTAACGGGGTTCGAACCTATGCCTTGCTTTTATTGGTAAATTCCTTAACTATTTTTCTTTCGTACATCTGTCCGTACCAAGTCTCCTCATCTATATATTTATGTATTAAATACAATTCCTCTATGATTTTATCGTTATGTTTTAGCCCAGTTTCTGCCTTCTTGATAATATCTTCAATGCCCTCAATACTAGTAAATAGATAATGAGCAAAACGAATTCTCATCTCGTTCAATTTTTCAACTAGTTGTATAAATTTTTTAAGAAATTTAGCTTCATATTTGCTCAACTCTGTATGTAGTCCTCCAAGAGTAAGCTCATACAATTCCTTAGTCCTCTTTTTCCCTATAAATTTAATGATGTCAGGATCTGTGTTTATTAATACTTCTAATTCTTGTAGTAAATCGATGATTTTAAATTCAATATACTGACTTTCCAGTAAGAATGCTGAAATTTTTGAGGTACTGTTTTTTGACTTCCGAAGGCGTTCAATATCATCAAGTATAATTTTATTCTTTTTGAACCACCCCCTGAATGGTTCATCATGTTCCTCAATTGTTGATTCTTTTACTTCAACAATAAGTTGATC
>WJLO01000068.1 GCA_014728425.1 Minisyncoccota bacterium
ATATTGGCCAATTGATTGAAGAAGTTTACAGCCAGATACACTATTACAACTACCACAGGATTCATACCAGTCTAAAAATGCCACCTAAAAAGTACGCTCGAACACTCAGAAAACTATCTTAACAAAAGGGGTACTTGACAGCGTCAGTTCCTATTTCAGTTTCTGCCACTTGCTCTTCATTGCCTTCGTCAAGTATTTTTATTAAATCTCCCAAATCACCCTCTTGTTTTGGTTCATTAATAATCGTTATTCTTCTTCCTTCCAGCTTAGCCATGATTCTATCAAGTAGCCCTTTCGGCTTAGCCTCTACTGTGGGAATGATTTCAATTTCTGGATCTTTTGCCATGTAGTTATTTTATCATCACTTTACTGTCTACAAAAAAAGTCATAGAAGTTCCCATATAATCCAACCCGGGGAGCACCGTATTTTTTCTCAAGTAAAAAAGTTTGACCCGAACTGGATTCGAACTTTTATTGAAAATAAGTTTTATTTCTGACATAATTAATTTATGCAGGAAAATAATCATAGTTTTGATTTAGAAAATGAAACTTTATTAAACTCACAACAAAGTAAAAAAAATAGGACTAATCTATTCATCTTTCTATTATTTTGTTTACTTGTGGTTTCTGTGGTTGCTAATTTAATTTTTTTTACTAAGCAAAATTGTGAATCAATTGTAGATCAGTCAATCAATAATGATTTTACTGTGACGCCTACTCCTAAACTAGTGGCTCATGTTTTCGAAGACGAATTCGAAGCAATAGAGTGTGAGTTAAATTCTGATGCTTTATGCGAGAAGTACTTTGGAATAAAAATGATGGGTTGGGATATGTTTAGGTTGGTATACCCACAAGATTGGTCATTGAATATAATAAAAAAAGATTTTCTGGAAGAAAATACTGTCTTGTTCGCAACACTTAGTAACAAAGATATGGATATTCATATAAGACAATCATCTTTTACCGTAAATGCTTGTATTTTCCCTGATAAACCTAAACCTTCAGCTGAAGACATGGAATACTATATCCAATCAACGACTGATTTTAAAAAAGGATATGAAGTTAATGTGAAAAATTCTAAAATGAATCCATGGATAATAGGGCAAATCTCTGATAAAGAATTAGTAGTATGTGGTTTGGTTGATGGTAAGTATTATGCTCATTTAACAAATATTGGTTTAATTGATATTAAGTTAGAAGATCCTTTTAAAGAGGAGATTATACCGGAGATAAGGACTATTTTAGAAAGTATTGTTATACTGTCTAATTAATCATATTAGTTCCAATATAGTCCAGCCCGGGGAGCGTAGGTATTAAAAGGATTGATTTATCAATCCTTTTTTAGTATTTTAACCCCGGAATGGACGGCTTGCCTGGGACACGGACTGATTTTTTTGATTTTTTCAGTTTTGATTTTGTGATATATTTAATCTTAGTTAATTAATATTAAAATTTAGTGAAAGGAAAATATGGTAGTTCTTGCAGCAGAGCAATATTCAGCTAAAACAGTTGAAGTAGATATTAGTTACTCTTAGTAAGAGAAAAGATACTTGGTATATCCCTGGCGGTAAACGTGAAGAAGGAGAAACAGATCACCAAGCCCTCGTTCGAGAGATTGAAGAAGAGTTAACTGTGCAGCTTCTTACAGCAACCATTAAAAAATATGGAGTATTTGAGGCTCAAGCTCACGGAAAACCAGATGGCACTATTGTTCGCATGATTTGTTATTTAGCTGACTACCAAGGTGAATTGACAGCATCTGCTAAAATAGAAAAACTTGACTTTTTTGACTATTCTCGGAAACAAGAAACCTCACCTCTGGATCACCTGATATTTGATAACTTAAAACAAAAAGGACTAATTGAATAACTATGAATAAATCACCGCAACAAGTAACCTGTGAAGATGTTGAAGGTAAAACATACCAAGTAGGCACGGATCAACTGACTTTTCGGCCAGCTGTTTATGGAGTTATAGTCAAGGATGGCAAAATACTAATGTCAAAACAGTGGGATGGCTATGATTTTCCTGGTGGTGGTATCGAGCTGGGTGAGCCTACTGACAAAGCTCTACTGCGTGAAGTTAAAGAAGAAACTGGTCTAGATGTAAAAATGGGTAGGATTTTACACTGTGAGCACTCTTTTTTTAAACTGCCCTTTAAAGGTAACTTTGTTCATTCGATTCATATGTACTATGAGTGCCGGGTTGTGGGTGGTGAGATTTCTACTGAGTTTTTAGATGAGCAGGAAAAACAGTATGCAGATAAACCAGAGTGGGTTGATTTAAGTAAAATCACTAAAGTAAAAATTTATAGCTCTGGTGATACGAATAAAGTGTTGGAAAAGTATTTATGACGAATCAAGTAATAAAATCAAAAGCAGGAAAAGACCATATTGGTGTAGGAGTCGGAGCACTCATTTTCAACGATGAAGGCCACTTACTCCTAACACTTAGAGGTGAAAAAGCTAAGAATGAGCGAGGCAAATGGGAAATACCAGGGGGGGCAGTTGAGTTTGGAGAAACTATCGAACAGGCTTTAAAACGGGAAATGAAAGAAG
>WJLO01000011.1 GCA_014728425.1 Minisyncoccota bacterium
ACAGAATTTATCACCTGTAGTGGCTTATCAAATCACTCATATTTTAGCGGATAACCAAGCTAGAACTCCAGCTTTTGGCCCGATGTCGGTGTTGCATATTCCTAATCAGGAGGTAGCAGTCAAAACTGGCACTACCAATAACTTGCGAGATAACTGGACCATTGGTTATACCAGTGATCGCTTGGTAGCAGTTTGGGTGGGCAATAATGATAATCAGCCAATGAGCTATGTAGCCTCTGGAATTACTGGTGCTTCACCTATTTGGAACAAGATTATGTTGTTGTTGTTAGATCAAAATAAAAGTCATGCATTTGTTGTACCAGAGGAAGTCAAAGTGGTAGATATCTGTGCCACTACTGGAACTTTAACCTGTCGAGGTTGTCCTAAAGTACGCAAAGAGGTTTTTGCAGCTGGACAAGGACCAAAACAGGCTTGTAATCCAGCTTATTTTTACAGACCCCCTAAAGAACCTGATCCTAATCGCGACCGATTGTTGCCAGGTTTGAGCGCGGAATAGAGCTGTTGGGTTGCTCAGGTTAGTTATTAGATAAAATTACTAAATAAAGTTTTTCATAGTTGCAAACTAACTGATGGTGTTGAAAAGGGTTGCTAAGTTTAGAGTTTTCACTTTCCTTTATAAACCAGCCAAATCACATAAGAAACAAGCAAAGTAATGATTAGCAAGATCGGGCCTACAAGCTTTTCTTTAAAAGAGGCTTTGGTTTCATCTGTTTTGCGTTTACGTTGGGATTTTTTTTTGCTAGCTACTTGATCTTTAGAGGATTTTTTAGTTTTTTTGGCTTTTTTTGGCATGCTGATTCTTTCTGATAATTTTTGCTCTGACTACAATTAATTCCACTACTTGGTTAATTGACAAATCACTACTATCAATCACCCAGGAATCAGCAGTGATTTTTAAAGGATCGTTGGCTCGTTTCATGTCGCGTTGATCTCGTTGTAAGAGATCTTGATAAACATCTTCAAATTCTAGGTCTTGGCCGCGAATCTGCAGCTGTAAATGACGGCGTTTGGCTCGCACAACATCACTGCCAGTAAGAAAAATCTTTAAATCAGCTTGCGGCAACACCCGATAGGTGATGTCTCTGCCTTCCATAACTACATCTTGTTCTTGGGCAATTTGTTGTTGTTTTTTTACTAATACTTGTCTAACTTTGGCAAACTGACTCACAATGGAAGCTCCTTTGCCCATTTCCTCAGTCCGAATTTGCCAAGATTCATCCTTGCCGTCTACTAGAACAGTAGTGAGACGACCATCTTTTTCTTGACTGTTAGGGTTACGCATCTTGATTTCAGCGCGATCAACCAACTCAGCTACTTTGTCGGAATCTTCCCAGTCAATTTGATGCTGTTTGGCTAACAAAGCAGCTACGCGATACATGGCGCCAGTATCAACATAAAGTAAATTAAGTCGTTGAGCTACTAAACGAGAAATAGTGCCTTTGCCAGCAGCAACAGGACCATCAATGGCTATTTGAAAAGACTGCTTTGCCATATCAATAAATATTTGACCAGGATGGGTTTATTTTTTTCGTTTTTTCCGCTTGGTCTTTTTCTTACGACCAGAACTTTTGCGTCGTTTTTTACGCGTTGTTTTTTTGTTTTTACCCAACCATTGATCTCGATCCGAAGTGAGTAAGCCTCCTAAACCAACAATGATCAAGATTAAAGGCCAAAGATTCCAAAAGGCTTTGGGCAGTAGGTTAAGGTTAGAGGCCAAAAAGATCAACCCCATCACAACTAGGGCTGCAGGCCAGAAAACTTTTTTAGGCATAATACCTCCTTGTTTATGTTTCTTTTATTATTAAAACGAAAATCTGCCTGAAGAACAAGGGGGAAACTAACGAGTGAGAATTAATAAATAGTCATCTTGGTAGCTTAATTGCCAAGTTGGATCAGCTAATCTCTTTTGAAGAAACTGCTGGCTCCAAGGAGTAAGATCGTGGTAGTTCCAGATAATGGTTTGGAATTGATACTGATCAAGCAGTTGTTGCCACACCTGGTTGTTTTGTTGCATGGGAATATAAATATTTTGAAAAAACTTAGCACCATAAGCTTCTGGGCGATTGTCAACAAAGACTTTTTCTGAGGGAAAAAGACCAAAGATTAAATAACTGCCTACGTCATAGTTGTTAAAGATGGGTCCTTGAAGTTGATGGTGATGCCAGAAGGCTAAACCAGCTAGTTCAGCTGACTGAAGACCAAGATAACGGGTTGTTAAAGCAACGTGGCTTTGAAATCGGCCGGTTAAAACCATGATGATGGCAAAGGCGTAATAACTACTAATTAGCAGCCAAAAACTAGCTGAAGAGTTAATAACTTTAACCTTTTTTTTGAGCTGTTGATAACTTTTGGTCAAAGCCCAGCTTAAGAAAGGCATGGTTAAGATTGTAAAGATGGGTAAATTGCGCAAGGCCAGCCAACCCATACTAATGCCTATGAGTACTAAGCTTTTTTGCCAGTGATTAACTGTTTTATAAAAAACTGTTAACAAAGCAGCACTTAAACCAGCCATGAAAAAGTAAAGATAGATGCGCTTAACCTGAATTTGCCATGATAATAAAAAATTTAAGTCTTGATTTTCCACTATGGTATAGCCATAGTCAGCCATGATTTGCAAAGGCTGGAGTAGTCCAGTTAAACCATTGGGATTAAGTAAAGAAACTAGTGTTAGCCCTGCAGTCAGGGCCAAAACTTGTCGGCGAAGTGGTGTGGGTAAAACTGGTGAGCGGCCAAACTGGTCCACAAGCCACACTAGACCAGTAAGTATTAAGCCAAAGATAAAAGAGATATGTAAGTTTACCCAAAAAACTTGCTGAATCAATAAATAGCCTATCATTAGCTTACTTAAGGTCTGTTTATGCCAAAGCCGATTAAGAATTAATAAAGTAGTAGTAAGAAATAAATAACCAAAACCTTCTGGTCTGATCTCGGTTCTACTGCTTAAAAGTAGTACTGTGGGAATAGCTAAGATGATGGTGCTGTAGCTTGAGCCCTGTTGCTGCATTAGTTTTAGTAGTAAAGCTAGAGTAAGCAGCATTAGTAAGATATAGCTGAGGTGAAGAATTTGCCAATTGCTGTGATGATAAATGAGATAAAAGATCACCCCACTTAGCCAGTGATGATTAACAGTATGATAGTGAGTTTGGGTGTAGGAGTAGGTGTTTTGGCTGAGCACTTGCCAGTAGCCTTGTAAAAATTGTTGACCATTGATCAAATGTCTACCTAGGTCTTGACTTGTAAGCTGGATTGGTTTGAGTAAAAAAAAGGCGAATAACCCAAGGCTGAAGAGATAAAACAACCCAGTTAATAGTCTAGCCAAGGTGGTAGATTTGGCTAAAGAAGAATTCTCCAACATGGTTAGTGAACTGCGCGCTTAGTAAGTTTTTTAGTGAATGGTTTTGTTTCTAGATTTGTTAAACAACCAAAATCTAGACTTTAATCTTGCCAGCTTTGATTTTTCTGGCTAAGTTGCGTTTAAGAGTACGTTTTTTGATTTTGGCTCGTTTTTCAAAAACTTTTTTACCCCTACCAACTCCTATTTTCAGTTTGATTTTGTTGTTAATTAATTTAAAGCTTAAGGCTACTAAGCTAATGCCTTTTTTTTCAGTAGCTTGTTTAAGTTGGTAGATTTGTTTTTTCTTTAACAACAACTTGCGAGTGCGCTTAGGGTCATATTCTGGATCATGAGCAAATTTATAGGGACTGATTTGAGCATTAATTAAAAAAGCTTCATGATTAATGATTTTAACAAAACTACCGCGTAAACTACCGGTTTTTTGACGCAGACTTTTGACTTCAGCACCGGTGAGTTGAATGCCGGCGAGGTAAGTTTTTAAGATTTGGTAGTCGTAACTGGCGCGAGAGTTTTTGATTAATAGCATTTAGGGTTTAGTGATTGGTTGATTGGTGATAATCATTGAGGACAATTTTAACATTTTTTAGGGTTTTAACTAGTTGTCGATCTAGATTAATCTCTTTAATGGTTAATAAGTTTACCTAGTTTTGGCTCCAGTACGCTAATTTGTTCTCATCAGTGATATTTGTTTCTGAGTAAACTAGGCTGTTTAATAGTTAAAAGCCTCTCTAGTTCTAGCTCCAGCACACAAATTTTGTTCTCACTGGTTTGAAAGAATGTGTTTTTTTACCAGGGCCCAGTTGGTTGGCTAAAAGCGAGCTGATAGTGTTGGTTTTTGAGTAAATTAGACTGTTTTATGATCAAGAGCCTCTCTAGTTTTGGCTCTGGGCCACTAATTTCCTCAACCCATAAAGGGAGTCGGAAATTGTGATCCCGCCGCCATTTCCCAGTGGTTGTCTAAAAACTAGCTGATGGTGTTTGTTGGTTAGTAGATTGAGCTTTTTAATAGTTAATAAGCTCACCTAGTTCTAGCTCCAGGACACGAATTTTGCTCTCACTGGTTCGAGAAAATTGTGTTCCTTGCGCCAGCACCTGGATGGTTGTTAATTAACAACCTCATGGAGTTTGTTGGTTAGTGACTTAGACTTTTTAATAGTTAATTAATTTTCTGGTTTTAGTTTTAAGATATTAATTTTTGTTTTCACTAGCTTAAAAAAACCATGTTCCTTGCGCCAGTGCTTGCTGGTTTTTATTAGCAGCCTCATGGTGTTTGTGGGTTAGTAAATCAACCTCTTTGGCAATCAATTAACTTTCCAATCCCTCTTTCAGCACACCAATTTGCTTTCAGCAGCTTGAAGAAACTGCGCTTCTTGTGCAGCTGTCTAATAAGGGTTGTTAATTAGCAAGTTTATGAGGTAGGTGGGGTTAGCAGGATAGATTGTTTAATGGGTAAAAGTCTTGTTGGTTTTGATTAATAAATCTTTATTTTCCTAATGCCAAAGCTACCACTTCATTCATTTCTTGAACAGTTTTAAAGCTGAGATCTTTTTTTACTGATTTAGGGATTTCTACCAAGTCTCGTTGGTTTTTTTGTGGGATGATTAAAGTTTTGCAGCCAGCTCGGTGAGCAGCAATGGCTTTTTCTTTTAAGCCTCCGATTCTTAATACGCGACCTCTTAGGGTAATTTCACCTGTCATGGCAATTTCTCTTTTAACTGGTTTGTTAGTAAAGGCAGAAATCATAGCAGTGGTAATAGTAATACCAGCAGAAGGACCATCTTTAGGCACGGCTCCTTCTGGTACGTGCACATGAACATCGGTTTTTTTTAATTGAGTGGCTTTAATGCCAAGTTTTTTAGCATTGGCTTTAAC
>WJLO01000069.1 GCA_014728425.1 Minisyncoccota bacterium
GCGTGAGCCAATAAATAAATTGGTCTTAATCATACTGATTTTAAAAATATTTTTATTGGTAATAATTAAACAGTTTTAGGTTCTTCTCTAGCAACATTGGCAAATGAAGGATCAACCTTGGCAGCTTTGGCTGCTTGTGCTTGCAACGCCCCAACTTGATTTTCAGTCTCTTGTGAGTGAGCAGGATCTTGAAATTTTAAAAACCATTTTGTCCATTCACTTTGGTCACCACTGGAGCCAAGATTGGAACCACCACCTTGACTCTTTGCTGCTTGAGTTAAAAATTTTTCTTTTACTTCTGGTGGGGCTTGCTTTAAGTACTCCAGAGCCGTGGCAATATCTTTCAGGTCCTTGATCTTAGTCTGAATAGTTCCTTGCTTTTCTGGCCCAAATTCGTTTTCTTCGGTTACGGCTACGCCTGCTGCTTCTGTCATTTTAAGGATTTCCTTTAATTGCTAACTGTGAGGTTTGGTTCTTTTCTCTTGCTTCTAGACTTAAATCGATCGGACCTAAAGGAATCTCATCATCAGGGTCGTCAACAAAAAACAATATAACATGACCGCGAGTTTTAGGACTCCACACTTGACCTTCTCTAATCACTTCTGGCGAACCACCAAACTGTTTTTTCACCCAAGCTGCTGGCCCAGCATCACCAACTACTCCAACTACTGCTAGCTGTTCACTGGGATTAATCATGATCATTTTACGCCACTTATACCAAGGTTTCAACTCTTGATAATTGCTGTTCCAATCTGGCAAATATAAAGTTTGTACTGCAAAATAATACTTTTCTCTCATAATTGACTGACTAGTTAACTGACCATTTTCAGTAAACCAACCAAAAGCACCACGGTTAGGAGCTAAGCCAGCCTGTTGATAAGCATCATGATCAGTTAATTTATCATTAGGGAATCGCCGCAGGTGTTGTTCACTCCCCATAATTCCAATACTATGATTTAGGCGATGACTGTCAAGCTCAGCAGTAACAGCAAAACCTAAAATATCAGTCAACTGTTGTTCTAAATACAACTCAGCTTCTTTGTCTAAATGACCTACTGGCCCATGAGCAAAACCAATCATCTTGTTGATGATTTCTTGATATTCTTCATTAGTTACTTGAGCTAACCAGTCGTCTTTTTTTTCTTCAGCAATGGCTTGGAGTTGTTCCTGAGCTTGCACTTCTGCTGGCTGATTCATAGCAACCTGACCCGCTAAAGAAATTGCTGCCAATAACTGCTGGGAAGCATCTTTTAAATCCTCAAGTTCTAAGTCATGTTCTTGCAACCAAACTGCTACATCTTGATGCTTGGCCAAGATTTGCTTTTTCAACTCCTGAGCATAAATTTGCAACTGCTGAGTCTTAGTAGAACTATTGGTAGAGGCAGGTTGTTTTTTAACCATATAACTAAAGATTTATTGCTATTTCAGTTTGTAATTGAGTTAAAAACTGCTCAACAAACTGATGACGATCGCAAGCTAATTGTTGGCCGGTTTTAGTATTCATCAGACCTTTTAATAATAACAGTTTTTCCTTGATATGATCAATTGATCTTGTTAATGATCGCTGATGAGTTTCTCCATAGGCAAAACATCGAGCCAGCCCAACAGCACCTAAAGCATCAAGTCTATCAGCATCTTGGATAACCTGTTCTTCCAAAGTAACTGCTGGCTGACGACCACTAAAACTATGTTTGGCAATACAGTTCACAACTTGCTCAACAACCTCAGGTTCAACCGGCAAAGATTGGAGAAAATCTCGGGCAAGTTTTGCTCCTGCTAGCGCATGATCTTGCTTGGCTGTTGGCCGAGCTAAATCATGTAACCAAGCTGCTAATTCTACTACCAACAAATTTGCCTGTTCTTCTTTTGCCAAATACTTGGCTAATTGCCAGACCCGATAAGTATGGTCCCAATCATGGCCAGAACCGGCTCCAGTAAGTGTCTGTTTAGCCTTAGCTCGCACCCGATCAATTAATTGTTGTGATGTCATGATTATTACTTAGGAAACAACTGCCTGTAAAAACTGGCTGGCTTGTTCTAGTCGTTGCAGACTTTTGGTCCGGCCTAAAACCTGCATCACCGCAAATAATGGTGGTGTAAAACGTTCTGCTGTCACTGCCGATCTTAAAGCCATAAATAAATCCCGGTGTTTCCAGCCTAGCTCATCTGCATAGTCACGAATGGTTTGCTCCCAGCTTTCAGCAGTCCAAGGATCTAGTTTAGCTAAGCGCTGCTTAATAATAGTTAATGCTTGAATCATTTCTTTTACTGAGTGTTTTTGTAATAAGTCTGCCTGATCATAATCTAGTTCTGGGGCAAAATAAAAACCAAGCAATTCTGGTATTTCTTTTAAGAGCTTTAAGCGCTGCTGAGCCAAACCCAAAGCCTTTTTAAACAAACTTGGCTGCTTGTTCAGCCAAACTAGCACCTGTTTGGCTGCTGCTTGATCATCTTGAGCAACCACCCATTCAGCCCAAGCTCTTACTTCCTTAACCAATGCTGATAAAGATTTTTTACGCAGATACAAACCATTTAACCACTGCAATTTAGCAACATCAAAAACTGGAGCTTTAAAATTTAATTGCGACCACGCAAAGTTTTTCACCATCTCTTCTTTAGTAAAAACCTCTTGATCTTCGTGAGGTTTCCAAACCAGTAAAGCTAAAAAGTTTAGCAAGGCTTCTTTTAAATAACCTTGTTTCCGATACCACCATAAAGAAGTGTTGCCCTTGCGTTTAGATAGTTTTGATTTATCTGGATTCCTCAGTGTTGGGCTATGAATCATCACTGGTACTGACCAACCAAAATATTGATATAACAAAACATGTTTTGGAGCTGATGACAGCCATTCCTCCCCGCGCAACATGTGAGTAATCTTCATTAAATGATCATCAACCACTACTGCTAAATGGTAAGTAGGAAAGCCATCAGATTTTAAAATAACTTGATCATCCACAATATTAGAATCAAACTCAACTTTACCGCGCAGCAGATCATTAACAATGATTTGCTGATCATTGGGAATTTTCATTCTAATCACTGCTTTTTCTCCATTCTTAAGCCGACGAGCAACTTCAGTTTTAGATAAACCACAACAATGGCGATCATATTTAGGGGGCTGATCAGCTTGTTGCTGCTGTTTTCTCATCTTGGCCAGTCGTGTTGGCGAACAAAAACAATAATATGCTTGATCCTGATCAATAAGCTGTTGCGCATACTGCTGATAAATCTTTAATCGTTCAGATTGACGATAAGGACCATAATCACCTAAGTGTTTAGGGCTTTCATCTGGTTCTATTTCTAACCAAGATAAAGCCTGATAAATCACTTGCTCTGCCCCCTCTACAGCCCGTTTTTGATCTGTGTCTTCAATGCGCAAAACAAATTGGCCCTGATGTTTATGAGCGTAAACCCAGTTTAACAAAGCCTGAAAAGCCGTGCCTACATGAGGATAACCAGTAGGAGAAGGGGCTACTCGAGTACGAATTAATTGGGTCATTAAAACTTTCTTACCTCAATCACAAAATATAGTTAATTAATTAAAAATCAAGGTGTTTAGTTATTAATTGAGTTGTCAACCTCTCTAGGATCTAAAGCTGGCACATAGCCTAAAAAACCACTATCACCTTTAAAAACATAAATTGGTTGCAAAAACTGTTGTTCAGTCAAACTATCAAAATAACCTAACTCAACCTGACGAATTACTGCTTCTTCCTGTTCACCTGCAGCAACAATATAACCCTCACCAGCCTGCA
This sequence comes from Minisyncoccota bacterium, assembly GCA_014728425.1. Classification (GTDB taxonomy): domain Bacteria; phylum Patescibacteriota; class Microgenomatia; order UBA1400; family PJMF01; genus WJLO01. The sequence continues at coordinate 3,756 of WJLO01000069.1, forward strand.
AAATCTTCCAAGCCTGTTGACTACTGCGCAAAGGATAGGTTTCCACAATGGTTTTATCTACTGGATGATAATAATATTTAAGCTGCACAATACTATTATCTCCTTTTAAAGCACCAGCAATGATCGCTTGAATGGTGCCTTGATTGGCCTGAGATGTATACATTTGATATTTGCCATCTACAGGCACGCGATTAAGATTTACTTCAATAAAATCAGCATCAGATAATGAAGCAGCCGTACCTAAATCATTACCTAACGCTTTTAAATATCTAATGTCACCAGCAGCAGTAGCTACATCTGCTGGCAAGAGATCTGCTTTTCTTAAAAAAGTCTTAACCCGGGACACAGCCTCAAAATCATCAGGTAAATTATTTTTCAATAACAGTTCTGGTCTGGTTAAATAATCAGTGGTTAGGGTAAAGTTGTGGTTTTGCACATCAATCTCAAACACTGCTTCTAAAGGTTGAGATTTAGTCCACCGATAAGTGCGGGAATCTAAGACTTCTGGCTCAAAAATAAAATTATAACTAGCAGCAATTTGACGAACTTGTTCATCTGCCAAAAGGCTTGGGCTAGATTTAGGCATTAAAAAAACTTTAGCCCGATCACCAAAACTAGGAATCCGCCCATCAGCAGTTTCCAATGTATAGCTTTGCGGTTTTTTTACTTCAGTTTTGGCAGGAAACTCAATTGGTGGCAACTTACCAAAACCAACTGTAGGTGGAGGTGGTGGTTCTGGATGAGTAGCTTGCCAAAAACCCACCAAAGCTGATAAAAATATTCTACCTACCATTAACACCACTAAACCAATCAAGCTAAATTTCACAGCCTGCCGGCCAATCTTGGTTACATCAGTTAAACTTGGGCCAGTGGGTTGGTGTTTAACGGTTTTCATTTTATAATTTTCTTTACTAAAAATTCTGACTACTTCATTGCTGCTGAGCAATAGCTCTATTGTAATCTACCCAATAATAATTGGCAAAAATCCAGTTAATGATCTTTTTAGTATCAGCATAGCGATGTTGACTGTTCATTACTACAATCAACAACTGCTGAGCATTAGTTTCTAGTTGAGTGATCAGCACTTCGCCAGCTAGTTCAGTGGTGCCGGTTTTTATTCCCACTACTCCAGCTTCGCTAGTTAATAGACTATTGGTGTTAACTAAGTAATGATTGATCTTGCCAGTAATATCAGTGACTGCGATTTTTGGGGTAGCTACTAAATTACGTAAAAACTCATCTTGCATTAATGCCTGAGCTAAAATAGCTAAGTCATGAGCAGTGGTTAATTGCTCTGGATGATCAAATCCTGAAGGGTTTTTAAAATGAGACTGATCTAAATGCAAATCCTGAGCTTTTTGATTCATAGCTTTGATAAAACCTTCATAGCCTTGAGGATGGTGATTGGCTAAAGTGTAAGCAGCATCATTGCCAGAATTAACTAACAAGCCTGTTAATAAATTAGCCACACTGATCTTTTCCTGCAACTGCAAGCCCATGCCATTGCCTTCGGTAGAAGCCTCTGACTCTACTGTTAAAACCTGATCCAAAGCATAAGTTTCTCTAGCTACTAAGGCAGTAATCATCTTGGTGGTAGAAGCAGGATAAAGCAGTTGTTGGTTGTTCTTGCTCAATAACACTGCTGCTGTAGGTAAATCAATTACATAAACTGCTTGAGCAGAAACACTAGCAGTAAAATCAGCAAATAAATTGGCTTGGGCTGAAGCAGTGGCTGTTTGAACTGCTAGCAGGCCTGGTTCTAACAAAGTAATTGGCTGCTGATGAATACTTGGTAAGGTTAATTGTTGAGCTGATTGCACACTAGTAATCAAGCTAAGTAACAAAATCAGCACAATAGTAAGGTATTGGTCCCAGCGTAGTTTTGGCACACAATTATTGTAACGGAGTTAAACAGTTTAAACCACCTGGGTTATGCTTTACTAGTTAAAAACACCAGCCTGTTCACTCTTATGCTGATGACGACTTTTCAGTATCTATAACTTGTAGTCCCAGTTCCGCCAACTGCTCCTGACTCACCTTACTTGGTGCAGTCATTACTGCAGTTCTGCCAGTAGAAGTCATAGGGAAAGCAATGGTTTCTTTAACAGAAGTTTCTTGAGCTAGTACCATTACCAAGCGATCTAAGCCTAAAGCAATGCCTCCATGAGGAGGAGTGCCCAACTTAAAAGCTTCTAGCATATGGCCAATGCTGGTTTCGATTTCTTGATCAGAATAACCCATGATCTTAAAGGTCTGTTTTAAGATTTCTGGTCGGTGAGCACGAATACTACCACCACCTACTTCATAACCATTACAAACCAAGTCATATTGATCAGTAATAATCTTGTCAATGTTTTTACCAGCCAAATGATCTTTAATAAACTCTGGCTCTGGATTGCTAAAAGGGTTGTGGGTAAAAGTCCAGCCACTTTTGCCATCACGAACTTCAGCAGCATCACTGGTGTCAACTTTTTTGAAGAACGGAAACTTCACTACCCAAGCAAAGGCCAACAAACCTTGTTTTTTTTCCTGATCAGTGCGTAGATCAAATTTATCTGCACCATATTTGTTCAAAGCCTGATCATAATCAACAACTGGAAAAGTCTGGTCTCGGAGTTGACCACCCACAGCCTTAACTGCAGTTTTAACTAAAGACTCAACCATGTTCATCACTTGAGGCTTATCAACAAAACTCATTTCTAAATCTAGTTGAGTAAACTCAAACCCTCGATCTGCCCGTAAATCTTCGTCACGAATGCAACGGGTGATCTGAAAATAGCGCTCAAAACCAGCAGTCATCAATAGTTGTTTATATTGTTGCGGGCTTTGGGGTAAGGCATAAAACTTACCTGGTTGAAAACGAGAAGGTACAATAAAATCACGTGCACCCTCTTTGGTAGATCGAGTCAGCATTGGTGTTTCGATCTCTACAAAATCTTGTTGATAAAGATACTCTCTAATAGCACGATTAAAAGCTGAGCGCATCTTTAAAATCTTTTGCATTCTATTGCGCCGTAAATCTAAGTAGCGATATTTTAAACGTGGTTGTTCACCAATATCTTTGCCATCGCCAGTTAAGGTAATTGGTAGTTCTTGTGCTAGGTTTAAAACTTGATATTGCTCAACTTTAACTTCTACTGCCCCAGTAGCTAAGTCTTGATTAACCATTTTGGCTGGTCGCGCTTTAACTGTGCCAATAATCTCAATTACTGATTCCACAGCAACATCTTGCAGCTGATCAACACCTACGCACTGCACTAATCCGCTCCGATCGCGCAAATCAATAAAAGTAACTTTACCATGATCGCGTTTGGTCTGCACCCAACCCTGAAGTTTTACTTGCTGGGCTACTAAATCTAGTGTTTGTGCTGCTAAAGTACGTGAAAGATTTTTAGTCATAGCCTGTATTATAGTCAAGTAAGAAGAAATTTTCAGCTCCAATTATCTTACTTAATAAATTCATCAGCTTAAAAAGCTGGGCTGATTGTTGGTAGATTTTGGCTAATAGTAAAAAGCATACTAGCAACTTTAACAGCTTGCTAATAACTATATTTTGAGCTTGACAAAGCTTTGTTGGTTATTTTAGGATAATAATTCATGAAGCAAACTCAACATTATCTTACTAACCGCGCTATTTTTATCCTCCAATGGAAGAAAGGTGGGGTAGTAAGCTAATAGAGTTAACCAACATACATAATTACTACCCCGCAACAACAGCGGGGTTTTTTAGTTAAAATTAATAAATAACCAAAAGGAGGTCATATGTCACCTGCCCAGAACAAAACAACCTGTCAGCAAGTTTATCACTTAGCTTTAGGCTGCATAAACAGTCATCAATACGCCCAGCAGCTAACTGGCAACGGTCTTGCTGATCCAGTTTGCCGCGCCAGAATGCAGTTTACTGTTAATACTGCCAGGCAAACTAGCAAGCATTTTGCTAATTTTTTAAGCGCTAAGCTTAAATAAATAAAACTCATCATGTTAAAAACACTTAAAACTATTATTAAATTATTTGTTCTAGTTTATAGCTGGAGATATTTGGGGATTTGGAAAACTTGAATTATTTTAAGATAAATTGATCCAAACCCCGGCACAGCACCGGGGTTTTTAAGTTAGATGAGAGAAGTTAGATGACTCAAAAATATAAAAAGCATCAGCAAAAACTATAAATAATTGAAAAAAGGCAACATGTCTAATACTCAAAGAGAATCATCAGCTTTTACCCGCTATTTAAGTTTTGTTATAGATCCTACAAAATATACCTCTAATGCGGTCGCCTCAGGAGGAAGCGAAAGGTTAAGAGCCAGATTGCATAATAGCGCCGCTTATGAACTCATGGAGGAAGAAGATGTTGAAAATTTTCATCTAGCTAGAAGAATAGTAGCTCAAAGAGTAGCTGATCTTTGTAAATA
>WJLO01000012.1 GCA_014728425.1 Minisyncoccota bacterium
AAAACTTGGTAATCTTTTTGATCAACCTCACTTAAAATGAGCGAGTCAGGTGGATTAAGTTGCTCAGCCATCTGAACTGGGATATAGTCTGGCAAAATCTGACTCATCTGCTGCTGAATCTTACTAGCATCAGTGTAGTAAAGTGACTGGGCATCAGCAAGATACTTTTCTGGCCGAAAAAAATAAAAATTGCCAGCCACAATTATCAATAGTAAAACTAAACTGTAATAAGCTTTAAGTTTTTTATCTTTTACTAACCTTACTGAACTCCCAGCTACAAGCGCCAAAAAAACAATTGCTACTGTTAAAAAACGCCAAGGAAACTGAACAAACTTTAATAATGGCAATAGCCGCCAAAACCAACGAGCTCGTGCTAAAGTTAAATACAATGCCCCTAAAGTCAATAATAAATAACCCAATGAAGATAGACTAAGCTGCCAAACTCGCTTAACTACTACTTGAAGATTTTTCTGAGTATTAGACTTGATCAACAACTGACCCAGTTGCCAAATTAATAATCCCCCTAACCCCATTACTGCCAGCAACTGACCCCAGCCCAAAAAAAACGAGATATCATCAACTGGACCCCAAATACTGCCGCCATATTGCCAGTTAGGTTCAAAAAACTGGCGTAAATACAAAAAGTGCAAAGTATAATCAAAATAACCACCAATAATTGCTGCCTCAACCTTGGTAAAACTTTTTTCTAAAAAAGCTGGTAGCAAATAAAAAGCACTTAAGCCAACTGCTAAACCATAACTTGCTAATAATTGCAACCCAGTTTTAATGGCTTGTTGCTGCCAATTTTTTACCAGTTTTAATTTGGTCAAATAAAACAATAAAGCAAACAATAAACTAAAAGGTACAAACATCATTACTGTTAAGTTATGACTCAGCATCATCACTGCTAAGCTCACTACCAAAAGCTGCCAAGCAAATTTTTCCTGGTTAATAACTTTAATAATTCCCAACAAAATCCAAGGCAAAGCCATGATTCCCCAAGCTTCGCTTAAAGCTCCACGTACAAATAAATTTACTGCTCGATAAGGGGCCAAAGTTAAGGCTGCGGCAGTTACTAATCCACCCCAGCGACCAAAAAGTTTTTTACCCAATAAATAAGCACCAACCAAGGTTGCTGCAGTACAGCCAGCAAACAATAATTTAATCACCAACACCACATCTAAACCTAACCAATAAAACAAACTTCCAATATAGTAAGGTAGTGGCGCATAAAACTCAAACAAAGGCATGCCATAACCATAACCAAAATTAGCACTCCAACGAACTGGAAAATGACCATCACTTAAAGCTCGAGTGATCTCGGCAATTCTGGCAGCGTGAACATAATCGTGAACTCTAAAAATCTGAGGATGAAACAAAGACCAACTAGCAGCAACAAAAATCAGGGTTAGTAAAAATGGTGATAGCAATTTTTTCACACTGTGTAACACCACTCTATTGTAACCTACTCATTCCGGCGAGAAAATAATCTTTTTTGACAAAAGGCACTGCTCTGGTAATTGTTGCTTACACCAGACGAAAGGATATTTAAACACTACTAAGCAGTTTAGCAGTACTATTAAGACTAGGTCGTTGACAAACCATCAAGGTATATTCGATACTACAATTACCAAAAATCTCACAGCAGTTTAAAAACCAAACACTGACTAAAATAGCTTTTAGCAATATAAAATCTATCTTTTTAACAACTAGCTTGCTATGCAAATAACAAAAAACTTTAAACCATGTCGACCTATCTTTTAACTTATCTGTTTTGGCTAAGCTTATTTACTATTACTCATCTAAGTTTATTTTTGCCTCAGATAATTCGCCTAATTAAAAATCAAGGCTTTTATCGTTTGATTTATTTGTTATTAATATTGCTGCAGATCATAAGCATTGCTAGTTTCAAAAAAGAGGTAGGTGATGTAATGCTTTTTTCTGGTGCAGGCTGGCATTTGCGCCATCGCATTGATTTTTATTGGATTGATAGTGATCATTCACAATACCCATTTTTTCCATTTTTAATCTTCCTGCACGCTGGTCTAAATTGGCTACAAGAAAATCTAATCACACTAACTTTTTCTTTTCTCTTAAAACTAGTGCTTTTAACTGCCTTGCATCTTATAGCAAAATTAATCTTTCGTACTCAAAAAACTCAAATTAAGGCTCGAGTTCAACAACTACGATTTTTAACAGCGCCAATTAGCTATGCAGTGGTTTTATTTCATGGCCAAGTTGACGTAATTTTATTATTATTTTTTCTAATAGCCTGGTGGCTGATTAACCAAAAAACACCAAAATTAAAGACTTACCTAATCTCTGCCCTAAGCTTTGCTGCCTCTATTGCCAGTAAGACCTGGTCAGTAGTTTTTCTTCCTTTAACTTTGCAAAAATTGAAAAATTGGCCAACTAGATTAGTTTATCTTGTTGCAATTGCCATTAGTCTACTGGTTAATATTTTTATTTATACTCGAATAGTTTTTGGATCTAATATTGGCACTGTGTTGCAGGCCCTTGGGTCACCAGGAGGGCCGATTGGCCATTGGGGATTTTCTTTAATTTTCAGACCATATCTTGAAACTATAAATAAATATCGACTGGCCATCTTTGCTTTTGGCTTTTTATTTACTCAGGTTTTAATTTGGAAACAAAAACTTAATTCTTGGACCAAACTCCTAGCCACCATCATTGGGATTTACTTAATTATTCCTAATTGGGGAGCTCAATATTCGTTTTGGTTTTTACCATTTTTCTTTTTTAACCTTAAACAACAAAAGTCTTTTATTGGTAAAATTTTTTACCTCAGCATCAGTCTTTATACTAGTTTAATGTATGTTAATATTGCTCTTATTAACCCTCACAAACTATTGGGTAAACTAAATTTGCTTTTAGCAGGTCTAACTTACTTACTAGCTTTAATTTGGTGGTGGCAACTAACCTTTAATACGCAAGCTCTTAACCTCAGCAAGCAGCTTTTGCCAACCCAGCAACAAAAAACTTAAGCTATAAACTCCACCCATCACTACCCCACCAGTGATCAACCAAATTAGACTCTGATTCCACCAATTCAAGCCAGCTACTCCAACTCCAGTCATTGCCATAGCTGCAATTAGCTGTCGCCAAATATTAGGCCAAATGCGTAAATTTTTAATCACTTGTCGAACATAATAAACCGATAAAATACTGGTAAAAGAAATGATAAAGGCTGCTACAGCTACCCCATGATAACTAAATTGCCAAATCATCAATGGTGTTAAAACCCAAGTGAGGACCGTCCAAATTAACATTAACTTGAGACTTTTGTTAATTTGCCCAATTGCATTTAAAGTATTAACCAATGGTGTTGATAAAGCAGCCCAACCAATACTCAAGGCAAACAAAACAAAACTTAACACAGCAGGTTGCCATTTTTGATATTCAGCAAATACTTGAGTGAGCGGCCAAATCAACACACTCATTCCCACTAAGATTGGCAAGATGCCTAAAGAAATAAAAAAGATTGATTTTTCAATTGCTTTACGTAATAAATCTTTACGATGCTGCAGTCGTGAAAAAGTCGGAAAAGTAATGGCCATGACATTTTGAACCGTTAAGTTATAAGGATACATGGACCAGGTTTTAGCCCAGTTAATTAAACCAAATTGTTTCACTGGCAAAAACCAACCAAGTGCTAAAAAGAACAACTGATCTTTAACACGAGCCAGTAAATCATTGAGTTGAAACTTCATGCCAAAACTAATCAAGCCTTTTAAGGCTTTTTTATCTAAACTAAAGCCTATTTGCCACGGTTGAATTAACCACATTACTCCGATCCCAATTACTGAGCGTGCCAAAATTGCATAAGCATAAGCCATGGCCCCAAATCTTTGCCATGCCAGAACAATTAAGATACCATGAAAAACCAGCTGCTCAAAAATTTGCGGTAAAATCAGTTTGCTAAACTCTAAACGACGCTCAAGAATAATCGAAGACACTGTTTTTAAAGTTGCCAACGGAAATGAAATTGCTAAAGCTAGCAAGATCCAACCACCAACCTCACCAAATTTTTGTTGCACTAAACCAGTTGCTAAAATCAGCAAAATTACTAGCACGATCAGCCAAGATAATAGCTGCTGAATAGTAAAAGCCACTCGGTAGTCTTT
>WJLO01000070.1 GCA_014728425.1 Minisyncoccota bacterium
ACCAGATCATGACAAGACTTTTACTGCTCAAGTTTTAGTTGATGGCCAGGTTTATGGCGAAGGCGTGGGTAAAAGTAAACAACTAGCTCAACAACAAGCGGCTATTCAAGCCTTGCAAAAACTTGAGAAAACCGCTAAAATTACGCCCTATGCTAAAGATTAAACTTGTTCGCTTTGGTAAAAGAAACCAACCTCACTACCGAATTGTAGTGCAGGAAGCCAAAACTAAACGTGATGGTAAATACACTGCCGCCCTGGGCCATTACGCACCAGCTCAACAACCTAAAGTGTTGGAGCTAGATCTAGAAGCTTATAAGCAATGGTTACAAAAAGGTGCTCAGCCTACTGAAACTGTAGCTAATTTGGCCAAAAGAGCGCAAAGTAAACAGCCTTTTCCTCCTAAGAAAAAAACCCTTTCTAAAAAAGCCAAAGCTAAACTAGCAGCTGCAAAACAGGCTCAAGATAAACCAGCAGCAACAGCAAAAACTGATAAAGATCAACCATCTAAAAAAGCCAAAGCTCAAACTGAAGAAAAAGCTGCTAAGAAAACTGCTAAAAGCAAAGCCAAAAAAACCACTTCTGCTTAAATTCCTGATTCTCAACTGGCTAAATCAAGCTTTTTTCAAATTCCTAAATCTTGTTTTAACTGCTGTAGACCTTGAATGCCAAAAAGGTCTTCACTACCGCCGCCTTTGATCTCGGTTTGTGTTTCTAGAGTATTAGGCCGATAATCTAAGATCTGTTGAAAAATCTCTTTTTCTTGATCATCAATAACAGGCACTGGAGAGTCAATAGTGGTTTTAATAGTGGGAGCATAAAAGTAACTTTGCACAGTTAATTCGGCCTCAACATAACCAGTGTATTGATCTTGAGCATTTTTTTTACGATTTAAGGATAAATCAATAATGGTAGTTAAGGGTGTAACTCTCTCTAGCAGCGATAAAAATTCCTCTACATTAGTAAGTTGACCAGCTACTTTCATTTCCATTTCCAAATTATCATACTTGGTTTTACTATGAGATTTAGTTTTACTTTGACTACCAGCTAACTCTGATCCAGGAGAAGCAATCTCGCCAGGATTAAGCTCAAACTCAGTAATGGCCACCTCTGTTTGTACAGCAATAGTGTTTAAAGCATTAAGCATTTCTAATAAAGGCTTGTGCGTGGGTAGGGTTTCATCTACTTTATCTGCTTGAGAAAATTCGGGAGAGACTTTTAGCTGCTCTAATTCTAAAGCCTTGCGTTCTAGTTTTTGTAAATATTTTTTGTCTTTGCTAAGCTTGCTGTTTAGATCTAGCACGCTTTGAGTTTGTGGATAAATAGCTAGAACCAAAATCAGCACTGCAGTGATAGCAAAACCAACTGCTAGAATCAAATAGCGTCGGGTAGTTAAGATTAAGCGCCAGTTTAGGTGTTTAGCGTTGATCATAGCCTTTTAAAGTAACTGTTAACTGCAAAGCATAGCTGCCATCATCACTGCGGCGGATATTGCTTTTACTGACCGTTTTGTATTCTTCTTGAAGCTGAGTAGTTTGTAGAGAGTTAAAAACCTCTTCTAAAACAAACACATCACTAGAAACTAGATTTAACGCCAAGATTTGACCGTCTTGTTCAAAGGTCATGTCTTTGATAAAAACTTCTGAACTAAACAGGCTATCAAAATAACGAATGGCTGCTTGTTTATTGCTGCGAGTTTGAAAGATCTCTGTAATGACTTCTAGTTTATTGGCAAAGATTAAAAAAGCTACTTCTACAGCTTCATCATCAGTAATCATTTTTTTAAGACGTTGTTGATCTGCTGCTAACTGATTAGCGCGAAAACCCAAGGCTATTTTAACTGCAATTATTCCTAAAAAAGCCACAAACACCAAGCTAAATATTGCTAAACTATAACGCAACCATTTTTTATCTTGGCGCTCGACTTTAGTTAAAGTAACCTGGCGTTTTTTTAAGAAGTTAATATTGTGCACTTTACAACTCCCTCATAAGTAGACCAGCAGCCACAGTCATGGCTAGATGATTAGTTGGAGGAATCTCTCCACTGGCGGTGGCAAAAGGAGCAGCTAATAACACCTCTATACCCAGTTCTTGAGTTAAGTGTTCAGGCAGCTGATTAAGCTGAGCCCCACCTCCAGCTAGAATCACTCGTTGGATCGACTCTTGAGGATGTTGATTAACAAAAAATCGCACTGCTTTTTGCATCTCATTGGTGATCTGTTTAACTCCTGGTAATAAGGCATTGCGCACTTTTCCTTCAAACTGCTGAGGGTCAAGGCCATAAGCGCGTTTGTATTCTTCGGCCTGCTTGGCATCTAAATTAAGATTTTGTGCTAAAGTTTTAGTAAGTAGTTGTCCTCCAGTCATGTGGGTAAAAACAAAGCTAAGTTCATCGTGATAAACCACCGCCAGATCCATGTTAGTAGCTCCTAAATGAGCTACTAAAGTAGTAGGCTCGTTTTCGGTAAAACCCAGAGAGCGCAAGGTAGAAAGCATTTGTGTTTCTAACAACTTAGGCTCGATCCCAATCTGAATAAACATATTAGTAAACCGATCCACCAGGTTTTTACGAGTACCGATCATAAGGACTCTCATCTGAGCATTGCTCTCTTTGCGCGGTGGTCTAAACAATACTTGGTACTCTAAAGCTAAATCTTCTTGAGGAATAGGAATGTGTTGTTCAGCCTGCCAACCAATAGCCGAAGCTAGTTCGGCATCAGATAAAGGTGGCATCTCAATAATCTTGGTAGAAACTACTGTTTCAGGGAAACTTAAGCGCAGATCACTCCGCGGCAGTTTGTGATCAGTAATAAATTGATCAATGATTTGACTAAGTTTTTCTGCTTGAGCATCATCAGTGGGTACATTTACTCCTGCAGAGTTAAAAATCTCAGCAGTTTTTTCAATAACTGGTTTTTTTCCAGGTTTGCCACTAATGGCTTTGATGGTATAAGTACCAACATCAAGGGCTAAGGCAGGCATATGATTTTCTTTAGTTTAGTTTTTAATAATTGTGTTCCCGCTTACTAAAGCATAGTCCAAGACCCAAGGTGCAGTGCCAATAGTGCGTTCAACCATAATTGACTTGGTTTCTTGGCCAGCTTGGGTGTTTTGGGCATTGGCTTGAATATTATACTGAGCAGTACTAGGCAGGCCAGTAACCCGCACCTGAGTATCATTGTACACCGATTTTAAACGAGCAAACAAGTCATCACTGGTAATAGCTAACTGATGACCAAAGTTATAGCCATCGCTGCCACTACTGTTGGGTGCGCTAAAGCTGTTTTGATTGTTGCGTCGGTCATCACAGCCGTCTAAGGCATAATGACGGGCGCCATCAGCAATTCCATCAGCATCATCATCATAATAAACCGAGATAAACAAAGCTGCAGCATCATTGCAACTTACATTTTGGGACCAATTAATAGTAATGGTGGCGTCATTGTTGTTAAAAGGCAATTCTGCTGCTGCGCCCTGAGTGAGATGGGTTTGTAGTTCTGAGCTAGTACTAATGTCATACTGAACATTGGCATTGTCAAAACCACTTAGTTCTACTCTGTTACTGGGAAGCTCACCTTCATCTCTTTCATAGTTAAAAATGCTGGCCAGAGCATGTTCTAAACCAGACTCTGCAGCATTAAAAACTCGACTAGATTCAGCTTGCTCTACTGAGATTTGGGTTTGTTGAGTAGTGCGGGTAGCAATAGACAAGCCAATGGTTAAGATTACCACCATGATAAGGATAATGACCAAACCAACTTGGCCGGCCTGGTGCTGGCGGTTAAAGGAGTCAAGCTTTAGCATGCCTTTTATTATCATAAAGGGAAATTAGTGAATCGGCAATGGGAGGTAGTGAGTTGTTTTCTTTTTAATGAGTAAGCTGGAAGAGTTTTATAACATGATGGAGTTGGTTGTTTTGGTTTTTAGTTTGAATTAGGCTGTTTAATAGTAAAAGAGCTCGTCTAGTTTTGGCTCCAGGACACGAATTTTGCTCTCACTGGTTCGAGAAAATTGTGTTCCTTTCGCCAGTGCTTGGGTGGTTGTCTATTAACAACCTCATGGAGTATATGGGCTAGTAGATCAGGAGTCTTGATAGCTAAAAGCGAGCTGAGAGTATTTGTTTTTGAGTAAACGAAACTGCTTAATGGTTAAAAGTCTCTCTAGTTTTGGCTCTGGGCCATTAATTTCCTCAACCCATAAAGGGAGTCGGAAATTGTGATCCTGCCGCCAGTGCCTAGTGGTTGTTTAAAATCTAACTGATGGTGTCTGTGGGTTAGTAGTAGATTGAGTTTTTTAATAGTTAATAAGCTCATCTAGTTCTAGCTCCAGGACACGAATTTTGCTCTCACTGGTTCGAGAAAATTGTGTTCCTTTCGCCAGTGCTGGGGTGGTTATTTACTAACAGCCTTATGGAGTTTGTGGGTTAGTGAATCAACTTCTTTGGCAATCAATTAACTTTCTAACTCCTTTTTTAGCATACCAATTTACTTTCAGCAGCTTGAGAGGGTTGTGCTCCTTTCGCCAGTGCCTAGTGGTTGTCTACTGGCTAGCTCATGGAGTTGGTGGGTTAGTAAATCAGGCTTTTTAGTAATCAATTAACTTTTTAACCCTTCTTTTAGCAGACCAATTTGCTTTCAACAGCTTGAGAAAATTGTGCTCCTTTCGCCAGTGCCTAGTGGTTGGTTACTGGCTAGCGGATGGTGTTGATGGGGTTAGTTTCCCGAAACTTGTTGTTTTGAGACTGCAATTTTTAAAAATGGCTGCCAGTTTAATTGTTGTTGCTGAATTTTTTTAAAGGTTTTTCTAGCTTGGGCAATGAGTTCTAAGTTTGTCCAAGCAGCAAAGCGCAGTTGTTGAAAGCCATGTTGCTCTACTCCAAAAAGATTGCCTGCCCCGCGATTTTTTAAATCTAGTTCTGCTAGTTTTTGACCATTGGTTTCTTGGGTAAAGTTTTGTAACCGTTGGTTAACCTGTTGACTAAGGCCAGACTGTTGAGGGTGGTCAGTAGTAAACAGTAAACAATAACCTTGCTGACCAGCCCGGCCTACTCGACCACGTAGCTGGTGCAAGCTAGCCAAACCAAAGCGTTCTGCTGCTTCAATAACCACGATTTTGGCTTGTGGTAAATCTAAACCCACCTCCACCATAGGAGTACTGATCAACAGATCAAGCTGATTAGCAAAGAGTTTTTTCATTAACTGGTGTTTTTTGTTAGCACTGAGCCGACTGTGCAGCAAGCCCACCTTGAGTTTTTTAAAGATTTTTTGAGTTTGCTGATAAAGGTCTTTAGCAGCAGCCACATTTTCTAAAGCTTGGTAATGAGAAGGGTCAATAAAAGGACAGATAATCAAACCTAAAGCTTGGGGGTCTCGCAATTGGTCATTTAGCCAAGCATAGGCTGATTGGCGTTTGCTTGCTGGCACCAACCAAGTTTTTGCCGGCAGCCTGCCAGGAGGGAGTTCATCGAGCACGCTTAAACTTAAATGACTAAAAATAGTTAACATCAAACTCCGAGGAATTGGTGTAGCGGTCATAGTGAGTAAATGAGCAGCTTGCTGGGCTGGTTGAGAGCGCTGGGCTACACCAAAGCGGTGTTGTTCATCATAAATAATCAGTCCTGGTTGAATTTGGTCAAGGTGGTTTAAAACTGCATGAGTGCCGATCCATAGGCTAGGATTTTGATAGTTGATGTTGTGATTTTGATTGGGATCACTTTTGGTGGCGTTTTTAGCAATAATGAGTTCACAGTTAAGCTTGGGAAAGAGTTTAGTTAAAGTTTGGTAATGCTGTTTAGCCAAGATTTGTGTAGGAGCAATTAAGCAGGCTGAGAATTGATTGTAAATGACTTGATTGGCTGCTAGACCAGCTACTACAGTTTTCCCTGAGCCCACATCGCCAACCAAGATGCGATTCATGGGTATATTACTATGAAGATCGGCCAGGATTTCTTTAGTAGCTTGGTGTTGTGCTTGAGTGAGTGTAAAAGGGATGGTTGTTGGTATTTGTGGCTGATGCAGGGTAATTGTTGGAGCTTGATGATGTTGTTGCCAATGTTTTTTTAGTTGTTGAGCATGATGCATGAGGCTTAAGAGTTCTGCTAAAGCCAAGCGTTCTCGTGCAGCAACAACCTGTTGAGAGTCATCAGGAAAATGTAGTTGTTTGAGAGCTTGAGTTAGACTAGGCCGGTTAGTAAAGATTGACTGACTAGTTTTTGGCAGTTGATCAATGATTTCTTTTAAAATACGGCGCAATTTACCTTGTTTCAAGCCCAAAGTGCTGGTGTAAACTGGCACTAATCGACCAGTGTGGAGATTTTCACCAGTGATCGCTTCTACAGTAGGTTGAGTTAAAGTTTGGTATTTATTTAATTGGCCAGCAAAGTAATAAGTTTGGTTTTTCTTGAGTTTGTTTTTAATAAAACGGTTATTAAACCAGATGCAGTTAAGTTGGCCAGTTTGATCACTGATCTTTGCCCTGGTAATTAAACGCCGGTTTTTATAGTATTGACTGCAGGTGTTAACTTTAGCTTTAATAGTAGCGGTTTGGCCAGGTTGGAGTTGGGTAATAGTGGTTTGATGAGAGTGGTCAAGGTAATGTAAAGGTAGTTGCAACAACAGGTCTTTGATAGTCAAGATGTGTTGTTGAGCGAGTTTTTTACTCAAAACTGGACCAATACCTTTAACCTGCTCAACTGGGGCGCTAAATGAGTACATAGAGTTAGTTTATTAGCAATAACACCAGGCTGCTGGCACTGCTCAGTAGTAGGCCTAAAATAGCTAGAATAGCAAAAGTGAGAGTGATGCGGCGGCGTTGTTTTTTGGTCATTTTTTAGACTGAGTAATAACTTGATAAAAACCACGCTTGCCAACTTTAATTTTATCTACTTGGTCAGTTTCAAGAACTTGATAAGGATCAGTGATTTTTTGTGATTGGCCATCTTTAAAATAAACAGTAATAGCACCTTGCTTGGCCAATCTTCTTAAAGCAGATTTACTGCGCTTGATTGGTCCTTTTTTTAACATCTCTACAATATTATTTTGCTGCTCCTCCACTTTGCAGATTTGAGCCTGACCAAACTCTTGGTTTTGTACGGTTTTTTCAAAATATTGCTCTGCTTGATTAGCAGCTTGAGCATCATGATATTGGCTAGTAATGGTCTTGGCCAACTGCTTTTTAAAGCGCATTGGGTTTTCCCCTTGCTTCATAGCTTGCTGCATGGCAGTGATTTGTGCTTGAGGTACATCAGTTAAGACACGGAAATATTTTAAGATTAATTCATCTTTTAAACTCATCAATTTGCCATACATTTCTTGAGCTGGAGTAGTTAGCGCTACATAATTGTTAAAGCTTTTGCTCATTTTGCGGCCGTCTGTGCCTTCTATTAAAGGAGTGGTCAGGACCCATTTTTCTTTGTTGTGGTAAGTTTTTTGCAAAGTCCGACCCATCATCATGTTAAAGGTTTGGTCAGTGCCACCGATTTCTAAATCTACATCCATAGCTACGCTGTCATAGCCTTGTAGCATTGGGTATAAGATTTCATGACCGTGAATAGGGAGATTTTTTTTAAGACGTTGTTGAAACATATCTCGCTCAAATAGTTGCTGTACTGTAGTTTTGGCCATTAGTTTAATAAAATCAGTAAGCATCATTTTATCCAGCCAGTCACCATTATGCCGAATTTCAATTTGATCAAAGTCTAGAATCTTGCTAGCTTGTTTTTTCCAGTTTTGAAAATTAGCTTCGATTTCTTGATCAGTAAGGACGGGACGGCTGGTGTCTCGTCCAGTAGGATCGCCAATTTTCACAGTACCATTACCGATCAAAAGAATAACCTCATGTCCCAGCTCGGCAAATTGCTGCAGCTTGCGCAAGGGCACTGAATGACCCAAGTGCAAGAAAGCTCCAGTGGGATCAATTCCAAGATATAAGCGGATTTTTTGCTGCTTCATTAACTTGGCCAAGCCAGCCTTGCTAGGTAGGATTTGCTCTACTCCACGAGTCAGCACTTGATCAATGGTGAGGTTGGACATTTGATGATCAGCTTGAGTTGTCATGAGGGTATTTTAACATTTATTAGTAAGTAGAGTGAGTAGGAGCAGTTAATTTTTCTAATGCAGATGTTTGTTTTACTTAACTAGTTAGCTAATGTAATGATGTTAGAAAATTGCATTAATAATTGTATTTAACTGAGGAGGGCTCTCTTTTGGGCGGAAAATTTCTTTTATTTTTTGTAGAAGTTTTTCTGTTCGACTAAGTTCTTTTGTGAAAAACCTTTTAATGGCATGTTCAACTGCTTTTGCTGCATCTAGTTTTTTCTTCTGGATCAATCGCCTATATGCTTGAGGGTCAAGGTATGCTAAGGTGGTTTTTTTTTCTTCTGAATTCATGTCTTGTAACCTTAAAGATGGCTTGTCTGCAAGGGCAGTTTGATTAAGGGCAAGATAAGCATTCATAGTGCCAATGGGTCTGGCTGTAAAGAGTTTCCTGGCCAATGTGATTAATGCCTCATCTTGATATGCAGCTAGAAATACTTCGCGAATCATAATTGTAAGAGTCTGCTGCTGGTTAAGATTTGCAACTTCATAGTACTCTGGAGTTTCTTCGTTCAAGAACTTTAAAAGTTCAGTCTTATTAAAAACAGTGCGTAGTAAATAAGGAAGGACAAAATAATTATGAGGGCCAAAATTATTTAACTCCGCAGGTGGCTCTCTTTGATAACGAGATTCTGCTGCTAGCTCTTGCAGCTCTGCTATTATCGGCTTGGGTAGACTTGTTGCTCTGGTAGGGTTTTGTCTACTAATATTGTTACTTGCGTGATCATTAAGATCACCTGGTATAGCTTTAAACTCAGTAGTACCGCATTGACTACAGGAACCCCCAATGAATCCTTCATTGCTGATTACTCTATGGGTGATAGCACGACAGCTGGTACAG
>WJLO01000071.1 GCA_014728425.1 Minisyncoccota bacterium
TACTTTTGCTTTTTTAATCAGCTCTCCACTAGTTAATGAATCATCACTCTATCTATTTCCAGCAATCTTTGGCCTTAAAAACACAATCCTGTATAACTTTGTTGGCATTGTGGCTAGTATTATTGGGGGCATGGTAATTCAAAAACTGAACATGGAAAAATATATTCAACCTGAGTTTTTGAAGTTTAAAACTAAAAAACAAGTTAAGGCAAAATACCAGAGCACCAAAATACCTTTTAAAAATCTTTTCAAACACTGGAGTAGTGAGGCTTGGGATATTACCAGAAAAGTTTTTCCCTATGTTTTGCTAGGCGTGGGTATTGGAGCTTTAATTCATGGCTTAGTGCCAGCATCTTTTGTAACTAAATACTTATCCAATAAAGAGTGGTGGGTAGTTCCTTTTGCAGTACTAATGGGCGCTCCTCTGTACACCAATTCAATTGGAGTCATTCCTGTTATTGAAGCCTTGATTGATAGGGGTGTGCCAATGGGAACTGCTTTGGCTTTTATGACGGCCACAGTTACTATTTCCATTCCAGAGGGGTTGATGCTAGCTAAATTAATGAAAAAGCAGCTTCTTTTTGCCTTTTTTACAGTAACAATCATCACCATTGTTTTTATGGGATATTTGTTTAATGCAGTTTTGACCTCATCTCTAATGTAGAAAAAGTGTAGCAACTTACAACATGTCGCTGAAAGTAAAACTTTAACCCACTCTCAGCATAAAACTAATAAACTGGCAGTAGTTATTGATAAAGGAACGGGAGATACAAACTGATTTTTAAGGCAATTCTTTTACCTCTCCTGTTTCTGAAGAAATTACATATTTTATCTTCTTTTTTATTTCTTCTTCAAATTCTAATTTATAAGTTATGTTAATGTTCTTTTGATCATCAACCATAAAATCAGTGATATTTTCTCCCCATTGTCCCCTGTTGGGAGTTTCTAAAACGTGAGTTAATTCAAAAGTAGCAAGATTAATTTTCCATACGCCTCCGTACTGATTGTTTTCTTTAGTAATTTTACCTAAATAGCTAATACAAGCTAAATCTTTTTCAGACTCACAACCAGTGGGAAGAGGACCTGTGTAAAAAAAGAGATATTCCTCTACTAATAAAGGTTTTTTATTAACATAAAGCAGTGTTTCACTAGTTTCATCTTCTTTGTACTGCTTGTTAATAACTAATGAGTTATCTTTGTAGATCTTAAAGAGA
The DNA here is from genome assembly GCA_014728425.1 of Minisyncoccota bacterium. Taxonomy (GTDB): domain Bacteria; phylum Patescibacteriota; class Microgenomatia; order UBA1400; family PJMF01; genus WJLO01. The sequence goes on from WJLO01000071.1 coordinate 1,215, forward strand.
TTGTTTTCTACTTTAACTGAGTAACCTGGAACTGCTATTTTATCAGGTTTATCTATTTTGTTGTAACGCTATTGCTAGAAGAATCAGAAAGTGGTTTTTTGTTATTAGAATAAAAAAAGTAGCTAATAATAATTGTTAGGAAAATAAAAATAAGGATAAGTCTAACTTTAGGTTGCTTCATTTGGTTTTAAAATTTGCAATCAAGAGTTGAAAACCCTTGGATAATTGCTAAAACATTCTACTTCTGTTGAAGTGCCATTTTCGTAATTTTATTGCTTGATCCATGTTCTTCACACAAATATAAACTGAATTCAATTTTGGTTCCATTTTATAATTACATTATAGTTTAAATTTTTTCAAGTAGGTGGAGATGTATTTGTTAAGCTAGTGCTTTTTAACTGACTTCGTACTTCACTCTTCTGCCTTTTAATTTAAGTATCCCAAATAATCAATTGTCTGAAATTTCTATAAGATTGCCATCTGGATCTTTATTATATCACCAATAGCAAGCTCCATTAATTTTGATTTTATCTAAGTAAGGAGAGTTTTTCAATGTCTGTAATTTTTGTCATTATTCAATTTTTGCAAATTTAAAAACTTCCTAATTAGTCTAATTCTAATAAATTTTCTCTTTCACCACTATTATTCTCATGATAGATATAAAAAACATTGCTTTTAGATTGATAACCAAATAGCACCTTACTTCCATCATTTAAAATATATACATAAATATATAAACCACTACCTATTTCCGAATCTGGCTTTCCAAAAACATCAATCATGTCTTTGTATGAAAGAGCAGCAGTAACGTTTTCTTTAAAGTAGCCTAAAGACCTGTTCTTTATAAATAAGTCTTTCTTAAAAGTAAAGATTAGCAGAAATATAAAAGTAATAACACTAATTATCAAGGGAATACTTACAAAAATCCAATATCGGTCAATTTTTTCTGCAGCATCACGAATAGGCTTAGCATAAACGATATTGTCCCTTCTTTTTCTCATAGAATTGATCTTTGATTATGAGCCAAATAAAGACGCTTTTTTAACGCCATATTTCTTCAGAGCTGGGACTCTCTGAGTTGGTACATTCATATCGGCAATTTTACCAAAATTACTGCTTTTAAGATATCTATAAAAAAAACAAACTGGGTTTTGATATCCCTCTGCACGTTGATTCTCTTAAGGCAAATGACTGCGGAAGCGGCGGGATTCCCCGGTGTTCACTTCGTTCAACCGGGATAAACTTCTCATCCCACCTTTTTTGTTTCGTTTCACTCGGCGGAAGCGGCGGGATTCGAACCCGCGAAGCCCAAATGGGCTCAGGATTAGCAATCCTGTGCAATTGGCCACTATGCGACGCTTCCTTGTATTTCTTGTTAATTTGCTAGCTCAAGTTTAGTCATCCCTGTTCCGCCGATGGGCGGACACTATGCGACGCTTCCTAACGACGCCTGCTCTTATTATGTATTTTTGTCTAGCAATTTTAACATTTTTTTCACCCCCAAGTAACACCAAGTGTCAAAAACAGCAGTTTTTTTAAAATTACAGTTAATGTCAGCAAAATTCGTATAATTAAAGTATGGGCAGATATTTTTTAATCTTTTTAAGCTGGTTTAGTCTGATGATAACACTTAAAACAAGCATCGTGCAGGCTCAAGTCGTTATTAATGAAGTCTTACCTCAACCCAGCCAAGGTCAGGAAAGCATTGAGCTTTTTAACTCTGGCTCAGCAACTATTGAGTTAACTAACTGGAGTCTCTGGGACCAACTTAGCACTCCTGGAGAAATTTTTTATTTTAATCAACAAGCGCTTCGACCCAATCAATACTTAGTAGTACAAGTTAATAACAAACTCAACAACAGCGGTGATGGTGTTACTCTCAAAAACCAACTTGATCAAACCATTGATCAAATGAGCTATACTACTTCACAACCAGATCAAAGTTGGGCACGTCAACCTAATGGCAGTGGTGATTTTATTTTAACCACATCAAGCCTTGGTTTAATTAACCCCACTCTCAGACCTACTAATACTCCTAGCTTAACTCCAACCATCACTTTAACCTTAACACCCACTGCAACTTTAATGCCCACGTCAAAACCTGCCACTAACCAACCCACCACTTTTACCCCTCAGCAAACTTCCCAACCAAGTCAAGGCCTTTCTCAACCAACACCAACAGTTTCTAACTGGTCTAACTTGCTTAAACTGCCTAGCATTAACATCAGCACTCACAGTGCAGAACTTACCAGTCGTTTACGCACTGTAATGATGCCTGTCATTGATTTGCCAGCGATTGTAAGTGTTATAATAGGTGGTCTAATCCTATTATTAACTGGAGTTTATGGCTTATATGAGTACTGGCCCAGCTAAAATACTAATTTATCTTAAAGCTTTTCTACCTTCGGTTCTCTGGGCCGGCATTATTTTTCTTTTTTCTGCTCAAGAAGTTCTACCAGGATTTAGTGTTTCGATTTTTGATTTTCTACTTAAAAAACTTGCTCACATGTTTGTTTATGCAGTTTTATATTTACTAATTTTACGCGGATTTAAAGTAATCAAACAAACCAAGCATCAAAAAAAGTTTTGGTGGCTAGCTATCTTAATCTGCTTTATTTATGCTATTACTGATGAGCTTCATCAAGCTACTGTACCAGGGAGACATGCTACCTTAAGAGACATTGGTTATGATATGCTAGGAGTAAGCATTGTCGTATTAAAAAAATTTCAATATATCTAAATTAGCTCTTGACTAGTGCAAATAACTTATTAAACTATATTATCAGTATCAAAGCACATACTTAACAACATCAAGCCAGAAAGGATCATATGACCAAGTCCCAATTAATTGCCATTGTTGCCAAGAAAGCTCACTTAACCAAAAAAGCTGCTGCTGAAGCTATTAATGCTTTATTTGAAGAAATCGAGCGCTCTTTGGCCAAGGGGGAAAAGGTGGTTATCTCTGGTTTTGGCACTTTTTACGTTAGTAAGGTTAAAGATAAACATGTTGAGCCTTTTGGTGATAAAAGCAAACGCCAGGTGGTTAAAGCTCACCGAGTAGTTAACTTTAGGGTGGGCAAGCCCTTGAAAAAAGCTGTCTGGTAAAACCTCAGTAGATTTCCTACAATACAACTTATAGCAAAAACCAGACTGGTGATTGCAAGATCTTATTAATCAAGAGTTACTTGATTAAATCTGGTGATGAAGTTAATTGATTTAACCAACCAGCAGCTTAATGCTACTTAAAAGCGCCACCAGTTGCTCATTCAGCTAAAACTGTTTTAAACTCTTGAGACTAAATTTTATTAACCAACCAAACTAAATGTTTAAAAAATACTGGGCTTTATTCAGACAAAACTTAATCAACAGTGTGCAGTGGCGAGCAGAGCTGATTGTTTGGGTACTGTTATATATCATTCCAACTTTAATCTTAATGCTGATTTGGACCCAAATCTTAACTCCAGGAAAAAGTTTGCATGGTTTTGATCAAAGCCAAATCTTGACTTATTACTGGCTCACCTTGGTGGTAAGATCTGCTACAGGGGTTTATTTTGAAGGCTGGCGTATTAGAGAAATTCGCGAAGGTAAAATCGATTATCATCTTACTAAACCTATTTCTTTTTTCAAACAAGTGGTTTTTGTCGATCTTGGTGGCAAGTTTTTTTATCTTGGCTTATCCTTGCCTGCTTTTGGCTTACTATTATTGGTCAGTCAGTGGTGGTTTGATTTTCAATTAGTTAATCCTAGCCTGCTCTCTTTAATAAGTTTTTTGGGATTACTGTTTATGGGCTACTGGTTAGAATTCCTACTATCATATATTACTGTGTTATTTACTTTTTGGTTTACCGGAGCAGAAGGACTACAGCATTTTAAATGGATCATGATCTCGGTCTTTAGCGGTGCTTTTATTCCCATTCCTTTTTTACCAACTTGGCTAAAAAACCTGGCCCAACTTCTACCATTTAAATATCTATACATGATTCCTATTACTGTGATTCAAGGAACTTACCAACTTACCTGGCTAGACTTGGCCTATTTAAGTGGTTCTTTAATTGGCTTAAGCCTAATTACTCAGTTAATCTGGAAATATGCAATGTATCAATACACTAGTGCTGGCGGATGAATCTTAAACATTTAAAAACCTACTGGCAGTTATTTTGGCAATTTCGCAAACTACAATTGGCTAAATTAATGGAGTATCGAGGGGATTTTATTTTTTGGTCAGTAATCTCCACCATGTGGACCATTTTTAATCTATTCTTTTTTAGTTTGATTGTGCAAATTAGTCAAGGTTTAGCAGGGTGGTCTATGACTGAGATGTATTTATTATTGGGTGTTTTTACTATGATTGACGCTCTCACCTGGTCGTTTTTTTTACA
>WJLO01000072.1 GCA_014728425.1 Minisyncoccota bacterium
ATTCTAAACCTAAATTAATATTTGTTCTAAGTAAAACTAAAGACCCTTGTCCAGGACTCACAAACGCCAAGCGTTTATCAAACAAAATCTCCTCTACTTGAAAACCTAGCTTGATCAAATTAGCATCCCATTCTGGTTGGTGTTGGTCTAATAAAAAGAAAATCTGTTGTTGTAAATCATTTAACAGCTTCTCAATTTCTTGATCAGTTGCAATATCAAAAAATACTGGCACTAGTTCTAAAAAACGTGAACGTGAAGCCTCGTGCTCTAGTTTATCAATAAAACCAAGTAAAATATTAAATAATTTATCAACATTTGTTTTTTTTCTGCTAAAGAAGCTTCAAGTGGTCGAAAAGAATTCCCTAATGCTTGTCCCCAACTTAAGATCAGCGATCTGTTGTCTAAGGAATGCAAGAGGTAATCATTAACTGATTCTCGATAAACAGCTCCACCACCAAGCAATACCTCCTCAACTTGATAGCCAAAATTCACAACATCTCAGCTAACAAACTGATCTTGTTGGATAATTGCTAAAATATGATTTTGTAAATCTGTTATAACTTTGCGTGCTTCGTAACCATTAGCTTTTGAAAAAAACTGGCTTAAAAAAGCCAGTAAAGTCTGTCTAATTTCTGCATCACGTAAGTCCCCAATTAAATATTCAGACAATCTAGCCAGTCTTGAAGTTGGCACTGATTCTGGATTTGATAAAAACTGTTGCTTTAAAGGGCGGAATTGCTTCTCCAGCTCAACAAATCTTGGGCGTACAACCTCACTCCAACTATCGATTGAAACAGAGTTGCCAGCTATGGACTCTAGAATTAATTTGCCTTCTGAATCTAATTCGGCCCTCACAGAGTCAAGCATGATTTCTTCGATCTCATAACTTAACTCAGCCACCCATGATTGCAAATTTGTCTTTTCAAGCAACTCAAGTAATTTTTCTCTGATAGAGAGAAATACCTCACTGACTTCTCGATTAGTACTCTGGGAATCTAAACAAATAACAAAAAAGAGATCTTTTAACTTTTGACCTGCTTGAGAACTTTCACAACAATTCAAGAGTTGGTACAAAGCCGGCTTTAATCTTACCGCCACACTTTGGGTTTCGGCTGAGGGCGCTGAGGCTTCTGATGCTGGAGCAGTCATTAAAAATTAAAATTCGGTTAATTAATAAAAAAGGCTAATTATATAAACCATCTTACCGGAAATTCAGGTCAGCACTCAATCATTAAACCAATTTAACTTCATGTTAAAATCACTTCATGCTCAAAATTATTTCGCTTAATATTGAGGGTGACAGACACTTACAACGAGTCATCCCTTTTATCCAGCAACAACAACCTGATGTAGCTTGTTTACAGGAAGTTTGTCAGAAAAATCTTTCAGAGTTAACTGCAAAAACTCAATTACAAGCTTTGTTCAGCCCTCTGGTCAAAATTCCTAAACAAGGTGTGAGGGGTAATGCAATCCTCACTACTAAGCAACCTTTAACTGTTAAACATCATTACTATTTTGGCGATTCAATCGTGCTTACCGATCAAGAACAGCTCCCTACCCAACTAAATCATCCTAACCAAAGTTATCGCTGTTTAACCTGGATTAGGCTTAAGCATCAAGATCAAACTTATACTATTGCCAACACTCACTTTACTTGGTCTGATAATGGGCAGCCTAATCAACAGCAATATCAAGATATGCAGGCCTTAATTAATCAACTGAAAAAACTTCCAGACTGTATCTTGTGCGGTGATTTTAATGCTCCGCGTGAAGGACCAGTTTTTCAACTCTTGGCTCAAGTCTTAAAACCCAATCTCCCCTCCAAAGTCAAAGCAACTTTAGATGCCAGTTTGCATCGCGCTGGTCAAGACTTTGGTTTGGTTGTAGATAACATCTTTACTACTCCTGAATATCAAGTTTCTGAAATTAAAGTAGCAGCTGGATTAAGTGACCACAAAGCCATTGTGGCGAAAATCAACAAACTTAATTAATTAACAAAATGAGACTATGGAGTTTACATCCTCAATATCTTGATAGCAAAGGCTTAGTAGCAGCTTGGCGTGAAGGTCTTTTAGCCAAAAAAGTCCTAGCTGGCCAAACTAAAGGGTATACTAAACACCCCCAACTCCAACGTTTTCAAAACCATCCTCAACCTTTGGCTGCTATTAACTATTATTTATCACAACTCTTACTAGAGGCTCAAGCCAGAAATTATCAGTTTCAAAAAAACAAAATCACCCTAGTAACCGAAATTAAACCCTTGATTAAACTCACTACTGGCCAGCTTTATTATGAGCTGCAGTATTTGCAAACCAAACTTAACCAACGAGATCCTCAAGCAGCCTTAAAACTAACCTCATTTAACCTGCAACAATTACCACTACCTCACCCCTTGTTCAAGCTTAAACCTGGTCAAGTTGCTAGTTGGGAAAAAATCAAAGTGTTAAAATAACCTGATGCTGCAAAATCTTATCTCTGCTCCAAATCTGCTCACTTATTACACTGACCGCCGATACTCACTTGAACAGCTCCAAACCAAACCAGAGTTAAAAAAACTTGATTTTGTACAAATGGAACAAACTCATGGCAACCAAACCCTGGTGATCGATAACCTAGATATGATCAAATCCTGGCCCAAGCAAAACTATTGTTACTTTGCTCCTCAAGTAGACGCTTTGCTAACTCAAGAACAAAACCTTGCCTTGGTAGTGCGCACTGCCGATTGCCTACCAGTTTTGCTTTACCACCCTCTTTGGCTTATTGGAGTTGTGCATGCCGGCCGCAAAGGTACAAAAAAAAAGATTCTGCAAAAAACCTTACAACTCCTCAAAGATAAATTTGGCATCAAAGATCAACTTACGCTTTGGTTTGGACCCAGAATCTGTAAAAAGTGTCATGAGATCGATTCCGTTAAAAAACTTCATTTTGACCTTTTAGCTGAAAACATCCAACAAACTCGGCAGGTTTTTAAAACAAATCAAGCTAAAATTATTGACTCTGGCCATTGCACTAGTTGTGAACACAAACGCTTTTACTCTTACCGGCTGGGAGATGAGCTGAGAAATTATGGCGTGATTGTTCAAAAAGCGGGGTTGTTGCCAACCCCGCTTACAAAACTTCATTAAAATCTTCTTTTTAAGCTTACATCATTCCGCCACCCATTCCTGGAGCCCCAGCTGGCGATGGTGCTGGTTTTTCTGGCTCAGGCACATCAGTGATCAAACACTCTGTGGTTAAGATCATTGAACCAACACTAGCTGCATTTTCTAAGGCTGAGATTGCTACCTTAGCTGGCTCGATCACTCCTGCCTTAACCAAGTCCTCAAACTTGTTAGTTAAAGCATTAAAGCCCCAGCTAGCACTGTTCTTTTTCTTAACTTGACCAACTACATAACCAGGATCTTCACCAGAGTTCTTGGCCAACATGCGTAAAGGCTCATCTAAAACCAGCTTGACTAACTCTACACCGGTTTGCTCATCATCGCTACTAGTTTTGACATTGTCTAGCACTTTACTGGCTTGGATATAAGTAATTCCTCCACCAGCAATAATGCCTTCCTCAATAGCAGCTTTGGTAGCTTCTTTAGCATCTTTAACCCGTTCTTGCAGATTTTTCATCTCAATCTCGGTGCTAGCACCAACTTGAATCACTGCCACTCCACCAGTTAACTTGGCTTTGCGCTCTTGCAGTTTGTCAATGTCAAAATCTGAAGTTGAGTTGTCAATCTCAGCTTCTATTTGTGCCACCCGAGCATCAATGTCAGCCTGCTTGCCTTGACCGCCAACAATTCTGGTGCTGTCTTTGGTAGCTCGCACTGAATCTGCTTTACCAAGATCCTGCAAGCTAGCAGTTTTGAGCTGGCGTCCAGTTTCACTGCTAATTAAATTAGCACCTGTAAGCACAGCAATGTCTTGCAGCATAGCTTTACGACGATCACCAAAACCAGGAGCTTTAACTGGCAAACATTTAAATGAACCGCGCAGCTTGTTTACCACTAAGGTGGTTAAAGCTTCGCCTTCAATATCATCAGCAATAATTACCAGACCTTTACTAGCACTAACAACTTTTTCTAACACTGGCAAAACATCTTTAATAGCTGAGATCTTTTGATCGGTTACTAAAATGTAAGGATCCTCAATCACTGCTTCCATGTTTTCAGAATCAGTTACAAAGTAAGGTGAAGCATAACCTTTGTCAAACTCCATGCCTTCTTTGTGATCGATCTCGATCTCCATGGTTTTGCCTTCTTCTACTTCAACCACACCATCTTTGCCTACCAGTTTTAAAGCTTCAGCAATTTTCTGGCCGATTCTTTCATCTTGAGCAGAGATAGTAGCTACTTTTTCCCAATCACTATCACTTACTGGTTTAGCCAGCTTGCGCACTTGTTTGACTACTGCTTTAACAGCCTTATCAATACCGCGCTTCATGATCATTGGGTTAGTGCCAGCAGTGACATATTTCATGCCCTTAGCACTAATATGCTGAGCTAACAAAGTGGCAGTAGTAGTGCCATCTCCAGCTACATCATTGGTTTTACTAGCTGCTTCTTTTACTAACTGAGCGCCCATGTTTTCAAACTTATCTTCTATATCAATCTCTTTAGCTACACTAACACCGTCATGAATCACATTAGGTGCTCCCCAAGCTTTATCAATAGCCACATTGCGGCCCTTAGGCCCTAAAGTTGTGGTTACTGCTGCTGCTAATTTATTAATGCCTGTTAACATTTTTTGGCGGGCATCATCGCCAAAAGTAAGTTGTTTTGCTGACATAATTAACTCCTTTTAATAATTTTCAGTTTACTTAATAACTGCTAAAACATCATCAAACTTTAAAAACTGATACTCAACTTCGTCAAGCTTAACATCATTACCGCCCCATTTTTTGTAAATCACTTGATCACCTTTTTTTACTGGGCAACTAACTTTAACGCCGTCTACATGAGTAGCAGCGCCACAAGCTAAAACTTTACCATGCTGAGGTTTGTCTTCTGCATCCTCAGGTAGATAAATTCCAGATTTAGTCTTGGTTTCTTGTTTTGCTGGTTCAACCAAGATGTAACCAGCTAGGGGTTTGAGTTGGGAAACTTTCAGTTTCATAAAATTCCTTTCTATTATTACTTATTGATTTTAGATTGATGTCTCCATCAATCTTTGTCAATTTTGCCTTGCTAACAGCTTAAAAGTTATTAAATTTTTAATAACAAATATGCTCTGGGTTAATTAAACTAACAACGAGCTATTTAAGTCCCTTAGTTAGCAGATTGCCCAAAGCTCTGCTACTAGCAGTTATATTAAAGGTCTGCTAAAAATCTGTCAATAGTGATTTGCAGTTATAAGGACGTAAGAACCTATTTGTGTAGAACAAATTAGGCTGCTAAAATAAAAACCTTGTAATTTATAGTAAGGTTGTTTGACCAAGACCCATCTTCTTCTACTGCTTAGCTAGTTTTACTAGCTTGCAAACCAAAAACCTTAACTCCTTGGCGCTTGCCTTTAAGTTTAACCTTTTGGCCGCGGCTAAACTGAAACTCTTGTTTTTCTTGAGAAAGACGATCTACTACTGCTTGAGAAATCAAGATAGATTTTTTGGCTTTTTTTGTAGCTGACTCTAGTCTAGCAGCAGTGTTAACAGTGTCGCCAATAGCAGTATAATCAAACCGTTGATCTGAACCAATATTACCAACTACTGCTTCACCTGTGTGCACACCAATACCCACTTTAAAGCTTGATTCTTCTGCAACTTTTTGCTGAATAGCTAAAGCAGCTTGGCAGGCATGAGTAGCTTGCAGGTTGTCTTTTAAAGGTGCTCCCCAAAAAGCCATAACAGAATCACCAATATATTTATCTACTGTGCCGCCGTGCTCAATAATTACTTTGGTAACCAACTCTAGCAAGTAGTTCAGGCGCCTAACAACTTCTTTAGGATTTTTGTTTTCGGCAAAGTTGGTAAAGCCACGAATATCTAAAAACAAAATGGTAATTTTTTTAGTCTGGCCGGTTAAACTGAGTTTTTGCGGATGTTTGATCAGTTCTTCTAAGACTTCTGCAGAAACATAGCGTTGTAAGGCTTGGCGCACAAAGCGTCGTTCGCGATCACGTAAGGAAAACTTAATAGTCACGCCAGTAGCTAAAGCTGCTAACAAGCTAACAAGCCAATAAAATAATGGTAGTTGCCACTGCCAAAAATTAAAACTCAGAAAACAACTGATTATTAAAACTGCTGCGCTCAAACCAACTATTAAAGAGCCTTTGCGTAACCCAAAAAACTCTAAAGTTAACAAAACAGCTAGCGCTATTATTAAGGCACCAACAAGCTGCTGAACTGGATTTAAAGTTTTGATTACTCGATTGGCTAACAAGGTATCTACTGCATTGGCTTGCACTTCCACTCCGGTCATCAGTCCTAAAGGAGTTTGCTGAAAATCATGCAACTCAGGAACAGTGACTCCTACTAAAACAACTTTGTTTTTTAACTCACTTAATTTTCTTAAAGCCAACACATCCTGAGCCGAAACTTGAGGAAAACTATCACGAGCAAAGCGATAATTAATCTTAAGGATATCCTCATTAAACTCCACACCAACCAAGCGGGCTAAAACCAAAGCAAAGGCACTATAACTTTGCTCATACATCTCAATTTCACGCACTTTGCCATCACTAGCAACTTGCACATTAACATGGCCTTTTTGACCAACTCGCACTCTACTATCACTAGGAAAAACCAGGTTTTCAATCTCTTTAAGACTGGCAAAAGCAGTCTGGTCTTCAAGAGAGAGCTCGGTCATGACTACATCATAACCAATTGCCTTTGGTTCTTGAGCAGCAATGGTTTTGATTAGCTTGGTCTGTTTTTCCCGACTCCAAGGCCAGCGACCTAATGAATTTAATGAAGCACCATCAATGGTAACCAATACTACCTCGGTTTCACCTGGCCTATTAATAAAAAAGCTGTCACTGATTAGCTGGGCAACGCCAAAAAATAGTTGAAAGTAAATTACTAAAGTGATGATTAAGCCAAGACTTAACCAAGCTACAAAACGAACTTTAATTTTATTGAATAAGGTCATATAAAACTGTGGTTGCTTTAAGTAATTCTAGCATATTTGTATGCCAGAACTACTTGAGTAAAATAAAATTAATTAAAACTAGCAAATAAAGTTAGCTTAACTAAAAAAACTATTCCGGAATTAAATTAATTACTTTAGCAGAGTCAGTTGCTTGCAATACTAATCCTTGATCATCTGTGGTGGTTTTTAAGATAACTTGAGTGGGAGTAGGGGTAATCTGGCTGAACTTGTCTAACTGCAAACTTGGGCTTAATGAAGGAGTTAAGGGGGGCCAAAGTTCCTGCCTTAACTCAAAAGCTTGTGACTTGAGTAACTGCAAGCGATCTAAGTTTAAACGACGTTTTTTTACCCACAGCAAAATGCGTAAATCAGTTTCTAGTTGTTGAGGTTTTAGTTCGTTTAATACCATTGGCTCAACTTCTTTAGCTGGCCAAGTTAAAACTTGATCAGCTTTGATCAACTTTTCTGCCAAAACCTGCTGCTTACTGGCCAAACGCTTCACTCGCAAGCTCTTGACCTGGCCAGTAGCTACTACACAGTCAACATTTTGAGCTTGATCCACCAACACTCCAAAGCTAGTGCCTTGAACCGCAGTTACCGAAGTTTGCGTTTGCACTTCATAACTAGATTCAGCATTCAAAAATTTTTCTACTTGAGACCAGGTATTACCTAATTCTTGAAAAACCTGAATCTGTACTTGTTGATCATCAACCTGATGCTGTTTTAAATTAATAACGGTGTTAACATCAAGAGCTAAAACTGATTCATCAGCAAAAACAATTTCTGCAGTTCCAGTATCATTGGTTTTGACACGAGCCCCCACTGTAATGGGAGTAGCTTGAGTAACTGGTTGCCACTGTTGCTGCTTTTCTAGATAAACTGTTGCTTGACCTGGCAATAAAACAGCTGAGTTGGTATCTACTAAAGGAGTGGGCAATGGCTTGCCTTGGGCTAGTTCTGGCTGGGATAAATCTTGAGATTGGTGAAAGCGACGAGATAACTGCCAGCCAAGCAAAACTAGCAACAAAAAAAACAAAAAAACACTTAGCTTTCGCATTATTTGCCTTAAACTTGATTAGCTGCGGGATTTTTAGCAGCAGCAAATACCTCTTGCTGGGGTCGGGCCTCTTGTTTGAGAATAGTTTCTGTTTTACCTCGATCGCCAATCACTTTTACTTCTGAAAGCAAAAAGCCTTCACAATCTAAACCTCGATCATTAAAATGAAGTTGTAAGTCTTCACGCATCAGGTTTTCTACTCCTGCACGATTGCGCTCGATTTGGTCTAGGGTAAGTTCACTAAAAACTGCAGAGATCCGGCTGCGGGAAAACGGTCGCACCACTTTCGAAACCACTTTTTCACCAATGTTCTCCCAAAGTTCTGGAGCATTATGACGATCAATTCTAAACAAAATCGAACCCTCAATTGAAACACTATGGCCGTCTTGAGTACTAGTTTTAACTGCTGTGTCGCCCAAAGCCTCTTTGTTCTGGCTATAATCAAAGCCCTCTCTTAGAGAGTATTCTAAAATCTGGGCATTAAATAACTTAGCTACTTGCCAAAAAGGAATCTTTAGGTGCAAGCCAGGTCCCCAAACTCTAGGCAAAACTCCACGGCCGCGATCATAAACACAAGCGATGTGGCCAGGCGGAACCGAGATAAAAAACCCGCCTACGACCTCATCAACCAAAAAAGAGACTACTAAACGATCAAATTCCATAGTGGAGACATTTTATAGTATTTCCTTAGGACAGGCTAGTAGCGTTGAATGATCTTTATTTTTCTGCTACCAAGATCTGCTCCTGATCACTTGTTGCTTGAGCTTGTTTAGCCACCCATTTGTCTTGCAAATCTAAGGCTTTTCTTCTAATGGCTTTGATCAAAGTTAAGATAATGCTAAAAATCAAAGTAGTGATCACAAACAGTTTTTTACCAGCTGGCATCTTCATAAAGATTAAAAACGAAATAATTGGTAAAGTTAACTGCAAACGAACCACTTCTTTTTTACTATGAGGGTATGGTGAAGTATAGACCGAAAGGGTTTCTAAAATGAAAATTAAAATCGACTGAATAATATTAAATAACAAATGGGGTTCAGTTAAATCAAACTTACCTAAAAACATTAAGTGCAATGGCTTTTCAATCTCAGGCATAAAGGAGTAAATCAAATGAAAGTCTTGGCCTTCTAAACCAGTGCTAAAAATCTTCCATAACATTAAAGCAATCGAGACTTGAATAAATAAGTTAATAGTTTCAGAAATAATAACTTTAGGATTGCGCTTAAAAACCAGTTTCTTTTTCATTCGTAAGGTCACTGGATCAGCGCCATGGTCTTGCTCTAGGGTCTTGATTTTTTTCGCAATGCTGCGACGTTCTTGTTCGCTTTTTGAGCCAGCCAGAGATAAAGGTAGTAGCAAAATTCTAATCAAGATCGTCAGCAAAATCACAGCAATACCCATATCTGGCTCAATACCGCTGCCTAAGCCCAAAAGGTAATAAA